>CACXBN010000001.1 GCA_902765885.1 uncultured Ruminococcus sp.
GAGCAGGAATCAAGTGTGGAACCGGAGACCTCTTCAACCTCTGACAATGTTTCCGGTTATTTCGAGTTCGATGATGACGGCACAACGGTCATAGGACTGACAGAGGAGGGAATGAAGCAGAAGGTTCTGGTGGTCCCTGCCCAGGCGCAGGCATTTTTCGGATTCAGCTTTGACGAGTGCGAAGCCGAGGAAGTCAGCTTTGAAGCGGATCACGACATAGATATCGGAACGGTGTTCAGCGTTGACTCCAACCTGAAAAAAGTGACTCTTCCCGCAGAGCTTTCCGTAATCCCGGACTCCGCATTCAGTATGTGTGACGGACTCGAGTCCATCGTTATCCCCGCCGGTGTCACCAGGATCGAGGGCTGGGCTTTTGATTACTGCGAGAACCTCAAGGAAGTCACTTTTGCCGGAACCAGTTGCGAGGTCATCGGCGAGTATGCTTTCAGCAACTGCGCGCTCGAGGAAATAGTTCTTCCCGAAGGCGTCAAGACCGTCGAGGAATCAGTGTTCAATTTCTGCGAACAGCTTGTTTCCATCTCATTCCCGTCAACGATCGAAACCATTGCCGGACACGTCTGCAACGGAGACAGCCTCTCAGAGCTTCATTTCGCGGCGGGCGCTGAAAACGTCACTATCGATCCCTTCGCTTTCATGACACGAGCCCTTGATATTACGGTATACATCGCGAAGGATTCCTGGATGGATCAGAATCGGGACAGCTGGTATGTCAATTTCGGCGCAGTGGAGTATGAATAATTCTCATGTATCCCTGCAAATAAAAAACATAACTGCTTTTTCAGCAAAGAAGTCTCCCGCCCGTCGGGAGACTTCTTATTATTAAAGTCATTTTCATTCGGTGCCCTTATAAAAAAGGTCTATAATGGACATGGAGATCTGTTGTGCAATCGTAGAATCGAAATGAATCTCATTGTTATCAAAATAAAGGACAGGTGAGGCGTTATGAAAATAAGCGCTCTGGAATACTTTATCGAAACAGCGGAATCCAAATCCATCAACGAGGCCGCAAAAAAGCTGTTCATAGCCCAGTCGAGTCTGACGAAATCACTGAAGCTTATGGAAAAAGAACTCGGGGTCACTCTTTTTGACCGCTCGACTACCGGGATTGAACTCACGGAAGCAGGCAGAAAGATCCTTCCCGAGGCAAAACAGGTCGTGGAGTATTATCACGGCTGGTGCGGTATGTCAGGCTCGGAGACCCCATCGAAGATAAGCATATATATGCACTCTTCGTTCTCGGACCTTCTTGTACCGGATCTGCTTATGGGATTCCGAAAGAAATATCCCGGTATTGAGATCGAATATATCAGCAGGCTCGATCCCGAATCCATGATATCTCCCAGTACGAACAACCCGGTCATATGTCTCTGCATGATAAGGGACAATACAGATCCGGGAATCTACTCGCGCCAGCTGTCCACTCCCCCTGTCCTTCTCATGAAAGGCTGCTACACATGTCTCGTGAACAGAGACAGCCCTCTCGCCGGCAGATCACGGGTGACTCTTGACGACCTCAAGGATATGTTCTCGGTCATCCCCGTCTCTATCCATGACGCGGCAAAAGCCGACGACGATGATGATTTCTATGATTATTTCGGCAACAATCCGGTCAATGTAGATACTCTTGTAAACGTGATCAACATGGTCTCAAAAGATCCCGGCAGTTACGCGATCTCGTTCTTCCCCGCTCTCTGCAGATACAAGGCGGTATCCGAAGGCCGTCTAGTCAGCGTTCCCATCGCCAGCAACGCAGCCGGGGCCAGACTGTATATGTACTACTCCGCAGCCGCATGCCGGAGATTCCCGGCGATGCAGGCCCTTGTGAAGCATATCCGGTACGGATTCTCCGATTTCATATCCAAACTGCCGTCCGTGGATTGACTAAAAGCCGCTGATGCATTTCAATACAGATACACGATAGAGAGTATGATCCATTCCCCGCAGCATTTCGCTGCGGGTTTTTTTTTATCATTCGTTCTCAGCGGTTATATCTTTTTGAGCTGTATCACTATGGGGTATAGCTTTTTGTGTTAACCCCTGAAAATAGTTACATAACAAACCGGGATAATTTGATGTTATGGTCTAAATATCAACATACCGTACAAAAAATCAGTGCGGACAGTTAAAGAAAGGAGCCCATATGAACAAAAAAGAAAGATTTCTCAATGTGCTTGCAAACAAGCCGGTAGATTATGTCCCTGTAGCTTTTTTCCATCATTTCTGCTCCCAGAAAGAATGGTTCATGGGCATGAAGGATCCCGCGGCATTCGAAAAGAATATTGAAGGTCACCGCATCGCCAGAAAGAAATTCGATCCCGACGTGATCAAGGTCATGAACGATTCACTTATGATCATGCC
>CACXBN010000002.1 GCA_902765885.1 uncultured Ruminococcus sp.
AGCGAGGTAGTTTAACAGGGCACTTTCCCGATCATTCACGTGAACGTTCACCCTATCATTCACCTTATTATTCACCCTGACAATTCTATCCTCTCTGGTTGGTTATGTCATTTTACGAGGATTTCGCCGATGCTGTAGTCGATGCCCGATCTTCCCACCATGGCAAGCTGTTCCTCGGTCATTATGATTCCGACGGAATCATTTGCGGTATTTAATGCTTCAAGAAGCGTTATATGATTTTTCTCCCTTTTTGAGTTGTATATCGTCATGTTTCCGCCGTACTGCGAGAAAGTCTCTATGGTTTCTTCCGAAAAGAGAAGGTAGCCGCTTTCTATCATCTGCGTGTTTCCCGCACGATTCTTGAATCTCTCCAGATGATTTGAGTATGATTTGTCAAGGAAGAGGTAATTGTCATATATCATGTCATTGACGGGCGCAAAGATGAAGTACGGGTCGGATTCATATGTTTCAGGATCAAATGTGCCGTGGATTCCCTTGAGTTCAGGGAATTTTTCCTGCCAGATATCACTAAGAAGGAATTCGGGAATATCATGAACGACTTTCTCATTATTCCTGATGTCATCTGCTATTGTCGGACAATTCAGCTCATATCCCTCACGGCCCGGTTTTATGCACAGATTGTTGTAAATATGTGTGTCCCTTCCGCCGTGTCCACCGGCCATCAGCAAACTGTGCCCGGTTGTGTTGTAAATAATGTTTCCGTATATCGTATTTCCGCTTGTGCCGTCACTGATTATTCCGGCTACTCCCACTATATCCAGTTCGGTCTCAAATCCAGTGTCTTCGATGACATTGTAGCGAAGCACGGTTCCGTAACCGTTTCCATGGGTATTGAGGGCGCCGCCGTCACAGAAGAACTGATTGGTCTTGTATATATAGTTGTATTCCACAAGATGCATCGGCCCTGATGCGCACACTCCGAGATCAGACGAGTCACCGACCTCGTTGTGACTTACGGTCGATCCGCATCCGTCGACATTGATTCCCCAGCACATCGTATCTCTGGTTGACCATTTGTGAACGTAGTTGTTGATGATGAGATTATTGGACGGTGTCAGTGTAGCTTCGTCACCTCCGCTGATATTAATGGCATCCTCGCCAACTTCGGTGACTTCGTTGTTCTCCAGAACGATTTCGTTTCCTTCTCCGATAATCGCATTATGGTATATGTCTCTTATCGTACAGTTGCGGATAGCAAGATGATCAGCAGTAAAATAGATTCCGTCGCCCTTTGTCGTTTCGAATGTTATGTTTTCAAAAGTAAGATAATCAGCATTCAGTATTTTAACAAAAGGTCCTTCAAGCTGAGGCATTGTGAAAGTGGATGTTTCGAAATCTTCGGTTGGATAGTAATACAATATTGCATTATGATCCACATAATATTCTCCCGGGACATCAAGCTCTTCCGGTATGTTATAGAAGAATAAGAGTCCTCCGGGAACAGGGAAGTATCCTCCGGAGAACGGAAGAAGCATGGTGTCGCTGTCTTCGTAAAGCTTTGTGACCTCTGTATCGTCCCTGCACCATATAAACTTATAGAATCCTCTTACGAAAAGGTCGTCTCTATTGGACCAGGACAGCACTCTTTCTTTGTGCTCTTCGCCGTATTTGATGACCGTCTGTACGGCACAATCCTCTCCGCCGTCATTACCGTCATTTTCGGTATAGTTTCCGTCTTTGTCGAGGAAATAACCGGATTCGATATTTATCCAGCCTTCATCCGCATTCGGATACCTTGCAAGGTCCATCTGGGCACCGTTTACATTAATGATGCCGATTGCGTTGTAGTATTTATGCTGAAGGAGCATGGATTCTATATCATCGCCCGTATATCCGAATTTTCCGAGGTCAAGCATATAGAGTTTATCTCTTGCTTCCTCAGGGAAGAGGATCAGTAGATCCCCGCCCGCCTTTTCGAATTCGCTGCTGTCAAACATGATACCGCCGCTTAAAGTGGCGCCATTCTCCCCGAGATACCTTATGGGGCACTCTTTTGTGCCGGCATCTTCCTCAGTGAATTCTATGGTGTTGCTTATCTGATATATTCCCCCGAGAAGCACGACGTCTATTCCCGTATACCCTGTTTTGTCCATGGAACGGATGGCATTCTTTGCCTCTTCTATACCTGCATAAGGCTTTTCGCGCGATCCGTCGGCTGAGTTCCCGCTTCCGTCAGCAGAGACATAAAGCGTAAGAACATTGCTTGTCAGAACTTTATATGCCCTGTATGTAATGAGGACTGCCTGTTCGGTTGTGAGATCTCCTCCCGGGCTGAATCTTGTAGAGGAAACGCCGTTGATGATACCGACTGTGCTCGGCCAGCCGAGTTCCGTGTCAACCCATGAATAGTTGTCGGTAATATCCTCGAAGTGATGTGTGTAACCGTCAGTTTCCACGCCTGTGACTTTTGCGACTCTGTTGATGAGAGCTGCAATCTGAGCTCTCTTGAGAGTTCCGTCCGGTGAGAACTTCGACGAACTTGTACCGTTGATGATGCCGAGAGCATTTGCAGCATAGACATTGGCATCATTTGTATCTTCAAACTTGCCTTCTTCTATCGTTGCACCCTTTTCGGCAATTATAGCATCAACTGTTTTACCGGTCGCTTTTTCAAGAAGCCTTACGAACATTTCGGAAACCTGCCCGCGTGATATCGGGGATGTCCAGTTCTTCTGAATGTATTCTGGAACAAGTCCTTCGTTTATAGCTGCTTCGACTTCATTCTTCGCCCAAGAAGACGGCTCGTCTGCGTGGATGCATACTACCATTCCCACGAGCATTGAAAGAGTCAGTATGGCTGAAAGTATTCTTTTCATAATTATCCTCACATTGATTATATATACAGAGTGATGAAACAGGTCATTTTCCCTGGCACCCGGCAAGCTGGCGGAGCAGACAAATGCCTTCTGCTTTGTGAAAAAACGTTGTTTTACAGCTGGCGATCTGTCTTGCGGATTGTTCCGTGTCATGGAACGTGATCATCCCGTTTTTTCATAATACAAAAGCCGAAAGAAAACACGAAAGGATCGGAACCGCTGTGACAAGTATAACGAAAACGGCTGAGAATGTCCATAGCTAAAATAATATAATAAGAATGCAAAAAATTTTCATATAAAAATGCTCAGTTTCAGTGCGCAGAGCTTGATTTGGCCGTCTTCAGGCTGATAATAATCAAATCCGACCTGTGGCTGAAAAATACTGAAAATACAGCTTTCATGCGCCCGTGATATATGCCAATCAGTTGATATATATACTTAAAAATGGTATAATTCCGTTCGTAGATTTAATAACGGCAGAAAGAAAAGCATGAAAAGAAGAGAATTATATACATCAACCGGAACAATGGTATCGCGTGAGAACGGATACGATTACAAAAGAGCTCTCAGGGAGATATCGTCACTGGCGGATCAGGGATATTGCGACGGAATCGAGCTTATGATGCTCATAGCCTATTATGACAAGAAAGAAGATGTCATACGTTCAATCAAGGATTCGGGACTCAAAACAGGCACAATACACTGTGAAAAAGAGATAGGGACGATGCTCTCGCAGGCAGGGACCGATGAAGCTGAGGGAAGAGCGGAAGAGTCCGGAAAAGTCTATTCGGAGGCTCTTGAGCTTTTTAAGTACAACTGCTCATTCGGAGAAGAACTCGGAACCGACAGGATGGTCCTCCATCTGTGGGGAGGATATCCGTCTGACAGACATATCGAATTCAATGTGAGGGTATTCCCGGAACTAAGGAAAATCGCAAGTGATTACGGACTCAGGATCCTTGTGGAGAATATCCCGTCGCAGAAGTATGATCCCAGAACCAACTGGCATAAGCTGCTTGAAAATATGGGAGATTCGGGATTCGTTTTCGACACCAGATTCGGTATGCTTCACAAGCAGATCGAAGGGATCCTTACGGACTCTGAACTTGTTTCGAAAATAGAACATGTGCATATAAGTGATTTTGCGGGATATTTCAGGGAGTTTTTTGCACTGAGGCCGATACTTCACCCGGGCGAGGGCTTTGTGGACTTCGAGAAAACGGCACAGTTGCTTGAGAAGATAGGATATGAAAGCACGATAACCCTCGAGTCCCCGGTAGTCTGCGGACAGGATCTGGATATTGAAAAAATCAAAAGGACCCTCGCTTATGTGAGGAGCAGATTCCTTAAATGAGGGTGAATTTCAGAAGCTACATAGGAGACAAGGCTTTTTACAAGTCGCTTCTTATGCTTGCGGTGCCGATAATGGTACAGCAGGGAATAACCAGCTTTGTCAACCTCATAGATAATGTGATGATAGGGAGTCTCGGCACGATATGCGTAAGTGCCGTGACGATAGACAATCAGCTCATATGGGTGTATAACCTTGCCATTTTCGGAGTACTGTCCGGAGCGGCTATATTCGGCACTCAGTTTGCGGGCGCGGGAGATACGGCAGGTCTCAGAGAAACATTCCGCTTCAAACTTATCGTATCGCTCGTAACCGCTGGAGTCGCATCAGCGATCCTCCTTATTTCCGGCGGCGACCTCCTTATGCTTTTCCTCGATAACGAGTCGAATTCTCCCGAGGAAGTCAGCCTTACCCTGAGTGAGGCTCTCAAATATCTGAGAATAGCCGTGATAGGCCTTGTTCCGTTTGCGGTAGTACAGTCATACGCCGGTACGATGAGAGAGACCGGGGAAACTGTCATACCGATGGTCGGCGGCATTATTTCCATCATAGTAAACCTCGTCTTCAACTACTTCCT
>CACXBN010000003.1 GCA_902765885.1 uncultured Ruminococcus sp.
AAGAAGAAGAGACGTCAGATTTATTTTGACAGGTATTCATAATAGCAGGAACACCTACACCACTGGTTTCTCAGAGACCGGTGGTGTTTTTTTGTAAACCAAAAAGTGGCTGTGAATGCCTGAGATCTAAAATCTCTTTTTCACAGCCACTTTTTTTCAGCACTTTTTGTAAATCCTTATGTAATCTTCCCTGTTTATTTCATAATGCCTTTCTTCGGCATCTTCCGAAACGCATTTAAATCCTATCTTTTCAACAACTCTCTGGCTTCGGGTATTTTTATGAAGAATGTCAGCAGTTACTTTTTCCAGCTTCAGTTCTTCAAAAGCATATTTTATGCCAAGTTTTTCGGCTTCTGTTCCATACCCCTTGCCTTTATAATTATCATTAATCATATGAATACTAAGCGAGCATTCTTTTGTTTCCTCTTTTATATGTTTGAGCTCAAGTTCCCCTATGGGTTTATCATCCAACATGACTGCCAGCACAACGCGGGTCTTTTCCTGCTTTGAATCAAAATCCCTGTCAACTCTGGCTTTGTCATACGAAAACTCCTCAAAAACAGCGTTGTCGGAAAAAATGATCGCATCTGTTTTCCATTCTTTGAACATTTCATGATAGAGTTCACGTGTCATAAGTTTGAGAGATATACTGTCCATTGTCTTCCTCCATGTTTTATAAAAATGCCTTGACAAACTGTACCACAAAACAGCCTGAAATACAATAATGAAAAGTCCCGTACCACAGCAAATCGTTAGCTGCAATCCGGGACTTTCTTTTTATTTGTATTTTCTTTTGGGTCTGTAGTGCTCGAATATAATGGCATCTTTGCCGCTTTCACATTCCTCGCTCTTCCCTGTCCAGCCCACTTTCATAGCGCCAAGAGTCTGTGTAAGCCTGACAAACCATGGCTGCGGTCCTATCTTATATGCTATGAATTCGGGCCTGCATATGGGATTAAGCAGATTATTTCCGAGAACGAATCCGCCTGCCGCGTTGACCCCATTCTCCTTGTAATCTTCCGGTCTCTGAGCCAACAGACCTCTGAACAGCTCCGGAGCATTGAATCTGAACCACGCTACAATGAACGGGTTAAAACTTTCTATGCACACATCGCCGACATAATCCTTGAGAAATGCATATGTCTTCTTTGAGAGTTCAACAGGTCTGTTGCCGACCTTGAGTTCAACAACAAGAGGAACCTTTCCTCCTATAACTCTTAGCACTTCAGAAAACAGTGGAATCTTCTCATCTGTTCCGGCTAACCTCATCGTCTGAAGCTCATCAAATGTAACATCCTTTACTTCTCTGCTGTCTCCGCACATTCTCTTAAGGTCACCGTCATGGAACACAACCACATATCCGTCTGATGTTAGCTGTACATCAAGCTCTATACCATAACCTTCTTCGACGGCTGCTTTGAAAGCCGCGATTGAGTTTTCCGGAATCGTCTGATCAGCTGTATAAAGACCTCTGTGTGCAATATTGGTCCCGTAGAAAGGCGCCTTCTTTTCTTTAGATGCAAATCCTGGCAAAGCAGCTACTACCGGAAGTGCTGCCGCAAGTCCTAATATCAGTCCGGTTTTTTTCAAAATATCATTCTCCCTTAATTAATCATCACCCAGCGCTTCAACGCCATGTGTATTCGAAACTTTTCTTGCCACTATGTTCTTTACGAGAAGTGTGAACACAAGGAAACTTATAAAGAACAGAATGGATGCATATATCGGCAGAGCCCGCCAAGCTTTTGACACATTGAACACAAGGCCTAACAATATAGGCGTAATGGTCTGCGCGGACATGCTCGCCGCATAGTAGAATCCAGTGAATTTCCCGATTTTTTTGTTTGAGCACAGTTCAACCACCATCGGGAACGAACAATTATGAACCAGTGCCATTCCGAATCCCTTGATTGCCCATACTGCAAACAGGATAACAGGAAATGCTTTTTCTCCGTTTGCTCCGACGACCGTAGAAGACGGTGTTACAAAGCACATTATTATGAGCGCCACGACAGTTATCGACAGTCCTGTGGATATTGTCCATTTTCTGCCTATCTTATCTGCTATGAGACCGGCAATCGCAAAACCTAAAACACTTGCAAGACCGCCAACTATAGTCAGAATCATAGTTGAGCTTGACGGAGAGTCCAAATAATAGATTACGTAGTTCCCTATGTATGTGCCGATTGCATTGTCCGCCATAAACCACAGAAACTCTGCTCCGAGAATGGCAAGCAGCATGTTGCGGTTAGCCTTTGACATAGGTCCGTCATCCGTAACCGGGTTCTCTATGGCAGCGTACTTTTCACCGAGTTCCATTTCATCCTTAAGCTCTGTCTCAAGCTTCTTTTCCTTGATAGTCGCAAACAGAACAAATGCTGAGATAACCATCAATATGGATGCTATGATGAAAGGAATTTCGATTATCCAGAGTTTTCTCGCCTCATCCTCAACATTGATATAATCCGACAGTTTAAGGAATATACCGAGAACCGTTGCGAATGCGCCTCCGAGATAGCCCATTATATTGATTATTCCGTTTGCCTTTGCTCTCAGTGGTTTAGGAGTTATATCAGGCATGAGTGCAACAGCAGGATTTCTGTACATCATCATGAACAGAAGCACGATTGCCATCACGATAACCATTCCGATTATATTGTTGTAATGGAAAAACAGCGGGATGAACGGGAAAGCGACCGCAGCAACAAGAGTACCCGTAAGTATATATGGCATACGTTTCCCGATAGGTGTTTTGGTCTTATCGGAAAGGCTTCCGAAAATCGGAAGAAGAATAAGTGCGGCAAGATTATCACATGCCATTATGATACCGACTATCCATTGGACATTCAAGATCTTATCAGCATCTCCTGCTTTAAGAGCCGCTGATGAAAGTCCGTACATTCGTCTAGCAAAAATATCCGTAAGGAAGGTCGGACACCATGAGTCATATACCTGCCACAACAGAAGTATTCCGAAAAAAGCAAATCCTATAAGAAAAGTTCTCTTATAGTTAAGTTTTAATCCACCATATTTGGATGAATTCTTTCCCATAACTGCTATCTCCTGTATAAACATTGTTTGATACCGTATATAATTGTACATTATTTCACAAAAAAAGTAAATAATATGAGTAAAATTTGATTATTTTGACCTTTTGGGCTTTTAGGGCTTTTTAGTTCACAATCCACCGTGTTTTCGCAGGATTTTGACCTTCGTCTTTTTCACAACAACTGTTAAAGTCCGGATTATAGCCATTCTTACGAATGAAGTCAGCAAGTCATACAAGTTTTTGTCAAGTCCCTTTGCAATATTTTTTATCAATAATAAAAAAAGTAGTAACAAGTAGCAAAAATACTACATATTTCACTGTTTATGTAGTGTAATTTTGCAAAATAATATGATACACTTATATTAGCATCGGGATATTTTATCAAATTCCTTGACAAAATAAATAATCTAAACAGAGGAGAGAGACAAATGAAATCATCTTTCAGACTCAAAACCATATTAGCTTATGTCTTGTCCTTTGCGATACTATTACAGTTTACTGTACCATTATCTACAAAAAGTATTATATCTAGGAGTTAATTACAATGAAAATATTGGTTCCATTACTTGTGGTATTAGTGGTGTTTCTAATGGTTTGGGCTGCAAATGTCATTTATTGCGATAATCTTACAGCCAAACATTATGATGAATTCACTACATGCGCAGAGGATATGAACAGGATATGGTGGAATATAGTCGGATGGAAGGTATTAAAATACTCAAATGATTATGCTGAAGTCTACTTTTACTGTGAAACAGACGGAAAGCTGGATGGTGGTGTCGTAGTTGCATATCAAAAAAACGGTGAGTCATGGGACAAACTTCGTGAGTTAGCTTCATGGTCAAAACATGGAAGTGCTTCAGATGGAGTATGGCCATATCACCCGATTTGGTATTAATCCGGTATGAAGTCACCCGTTAAATAAAGAGATTATGTCCCCATCTTTGGGTACTATTCCATTTTTAAGATATGTATAAAATGTCATAATAATAGTAAAACTGTGAAAACGGAACACCACTGAGTCCGTTTTCACAGTTTTCCATTATTATCTGTCTTTTTTTGAGCGCCTTATATTATCTAGCGGTACTCTAATCTCGGAAACATCGTCTCCGTTTCTGTACTTTATAACCACATTAAATGCTGTATCGATGTCGGCACTTATGAAATCTTCCCTTTTCAGTGCTTTCATCTGGCTATATATCTTCTTTTCGTTTTCACCGTACTCAGCAACATTGTCCGATGTGAAAAGGACACCACCGAACATTTTGTTGACGAATGCCAGTGTCCGCTTATCTTCCGGTTTCAGCTTATTGTTCTTTTCTCTGAGAACATATACATCAGGGTCGCATCTGAATGCCCTTCCGTCAAGTTGCCTTCTGAAAACGGTATTCAGTATCGTGTTTTTGGTGGAAACTCTTTCTCTGTGGAGCAGCCTCATATGAGGAGCATCGTTCCAGGTCAGACTGACGTCGCAGCCTATCCGGCAGTAGTCCACTTTTCCGAAAGCGGGTGCCAGCGGAACTCCACAGCCAAGGAGAGTAACATCCCCGCAATACTCGCGTATAAGTTCCATTGCATCATTCATTATCTCGCCTCTTGATTTGCCCATTCTCGGGATAATGCATGCTGCGTAAAGAAAATCGAGTTTCAAGAACTTATATCCCCACTCGCCTATAACGGTGTCGAACACTTTTTTCAGATATGCCCTGAATTCTTCATTGTAAATATCAAGGGCATAGAATCCTCCCCAGTTGGAGCCTCCTTTGACCTTATTTCCGTTCTGATCTCTCACAATCCAGTCAGAATGACCGTTTGACAAATCGGAATCTGTTTTAGCAGCAAAAGGAGCAAGCCAGATCCCAGGAATCATTTTTTCTTCTGTAATCCTGTCTGCACATATTTTCATCCCATGAGGGAATTTTTTGGGGTCCACCTTCAGCCAGTCACCGACTGCGGTTTCGTATCCGTCATCGATCTGGAACACATCCGGATGATCTTCCGAGTTTCTGAATGCCTCAAGGTCTGACATCACGGATTCTTCAGAAATGTTTTCATAAAGATTATACCAGCTTGTATATCCGGTTATAGTCTTTTTTTCGCACTTTTTTATGCCCAGAATTTCGAAATATCTGTCAAAGACATCCTCTTCCCCGCCTGTCTCGAAAAAAACATCAAGGACAACCCTTGTTCCGTTAAGAACAATGCCGTCTAAATCCTTTTCAAATACAACGGTGTTTTTTCCTGTGTCATATCGTATGACCGTGAATCCTGTTTTTTCATCGGCGGATGCTGTCAGACAGAAGTCTTTTCCGTTCCGGATATACCCGTACGAAAATCCGTGCATCTGTCCGCGCCTTTTTCCGTATTTAACAAAATCATAGTCTCCGTATGCCTTGAGATCAAACGCCTTCAGAACAGCCTCAGGAACTCGATCCAGTGAATGCATCCTTCCCATGATCGTATGCTCGTGGCTGTCTGTCCACGACTGATAACCGTTCAGAAAAACCCTGTCTGTCTTCTCAAAATGATACCTGAATGAGGCAGAGACATTTTCGAAGATGATGTTTTTGTCTGATTCTACAGTCAGCATAAGATGTTTTCCGTCATATGCCGTATCCCAGCTCAGGTCATCCGTCTTTCCGCTCTGCCTGCTTCCGGCTGAGCCATGTATTATCTTACCATTCCCATCAACAAAGCTGTATTTCAGGTTTATATCGATGAGCTCGGGAATCTTCACGCCTTTACCTCTGCTTCTTTTTCAGCCTTTTTTGCTTTCAGATCTTCAATCTTGGAGAGGATTTTCTTTTCTCCGTAGAAGAGGAATATGGCAGCACCAAGCAGGCATGCAACTGTTGCGATTATTGCTGTGATTCTGTACTGCATCGGATCAACTACCGCTTTTCCCTCAACCATCTTTGAAACGGTGATTGAAGTATAAACGAGCATTGAAAGTGCCTG
>CACXBN010000004.1 GCA_902765885.1 uncultured Ruminococcus sp.
CCCCTTAAATCATCTCGCAGCAGGGACAAACTCAAGCTTCAGCGTCATGCCCATACCTTCGGCAAGTCGCTGTAAGGTTTTAAGGGACGGGTTGGCGCTGCCGTTTTCGAGTCTGCTGATATCCCCTTGCGTGATACCGGTTTTTTCTGCTAAATCCTTTTGCGTCATACCGGAATTTTTTCTGGCATCGATAATTGCCTGAATAATGGAAAATTCAGGTTCTAAAGCGTCGTACTCCTTTTTGAATTCCGGATCTTTTAATTGTTCATTCAAAAAATCATTAAATTTAGTCATGTTATTTGTCCTCCCTGTTCAAAAATTCGTTTCGATATTTTTTTGCAAGCTCGATTTCACTCTTTGGGGTCTTTTGAGTTTTCTTTATGAAGCCGTTCGTTAAAACAATTCTTTTGCCGATGACAAAGAAATAGAATACCCGGGATATATCGGAACCGACTTTCGCACGCAGTTCAAAGATACCGTCAACAAGATGTTTTGAATACGGCTCCCGAAGCGCGGAACCGTTTTCAGCCAACAATTCGATCAACATCACGATTTTGGCACGCATCTTCTTATCCAATGATAACAAAAATTCTTTGGCAGGTTCAGAACCGTCCGGCTTGTCATAAAAAACAATCTCAAATTCCTTCAATTTTCGTTCTCCTCAAAAAACATTATGGTTGCCCCTCGACTATATTATATGTGATAAATCACATATTGTCAATATGGTTACGGAAAAAGTATTTACGAAAGACGGACTGATAATGAAGAAAAACATGGTGAACTACCCTGATTTACATAAGTCGTGGTAGTTTGCTTTTGTGTTTGCGGATCAGAAATCAGGAGTAAACCGTCTGGTAGCCGAAGATCTTTCCTGGCTGAAACCTCTGAATCCGAGTTTTACAGCCTCTCTGAGAACGATTGAATACTCATAGGTCGTTATCTTTCGCCTTATTCTTTTATGACTGCCGTCATCCGGGAGAAACTCCGGAGTAAACTGCGCCATAAGTGAAAGAAGTATGGAATCCGGAGCAACAGTATCTGCTATATTTCTGAGCACACTGACAGAGTCATCGCGGTGTGAAGGCAGCAAAAGATGGCGGACTATTACCCCTTTGGTTAAATAATCATGTCCTGTCTCGTCTTTTGTGAAAACCGGTTTTCCTGTAACTCCGTACATTGCCGCAAGAGATTTTTTTGCATATTCGGGATAATCCGGAGCTAAAGACAGTTCTTCAGCCAGCTGGGGAGATGAATATTTGAAATCAGTCAGAAAAATATCCACTGTATCTTTCAGAGATTCGATGGTTTCAGGCCTTTCATATCCTCCCGTATTCCATACTACGGGTATTGAAAGGCCTTTTTCTTTTGCCAATTTCACCGATGTTATCAGTTTATCGGTGTACTGGGTAGGAGACACAAGATTAATGTTGTAAGCGCCGTCACACTGAAGTTTCACAAACAAATCCGAGAGTTCTCCCTCGGTATATACCTGGCCTTCGGATAAAGGACGGCTGATTTTTTGATTTTGACAATATACGCATCCAAGAGGGCAGTGGGTAAAAAACACGGCGCCCGACCCTCTTTTTTCATCATATCCGCTTATGGGTGGTTCTTCCCATCTGTGGAGCATATAATGGGAAACTTCTATATCATTTGTTGCGCCGCACCTTCCCGGATGTATGGAGCGGTCTGCTTTGCACATACGCGGACACTGCGTGCACTTTTCTTTTTTTTCTGTCATATTTCCTGATTAAGAACTACCGTATTACGCGTAGCCCATGCTTCTTCAAGAAGAGACTGTATGTCGATTTTTCTTTCCTGTTCAATTACTTTTTCAAGCTCAGGCTGTGTTTTCGGGTGTCTCGGAGTGAAGACTGTGCAGCAGTCATCATATGGCAGGATGGATGTGTCGAATGTGTTTATTTTTCTTGAAATCTGAACTATTTCCTCCTTATCCATTCCGATCAGCGGACGGAAAACAGGAATATCTGCGGCATTATCTGTCACACAGAGTGCTCTCAGAGTCTGTGATGCAACCTGACCCAGGGATTCGCCGGTAACAAGAACATGGCATCGCTGTTCTTCAGCAGACTTACTTGCAAGACGCATCATGAACCTTCTGAGAAGAAGGGTGAAATAATCTTCGTCACAGTTGTCTCTGATCTCCTCCTGAATATGGGTGAGAGAAATAACATGGACTTTGATCTTCCCACAGTATTCACAGAGCCTGGTTGCCAGTTCAAACACTTTTTCTCTTGATGCTTCGCTTGTGTACGGGAACGATTCAAAGTGGATGCAGTCGACTTCCATTCCTCTTTTCATCATCATGTATCCGGCAACCGGAGAATCTATTCCTCCGGAAAGCAGCAGCAGCCCTTTGCCTGCAGAGCCCAGAGGCATTCCGCCCGCACCGCGTTCCTGTCCTGCGTGTATATAGGCTTTTGTGTCTCTGATTTCTATCTTTACTATGACATCGGGATTTTCAAGATTTACCGTGATTTCAGGAATAGCCTCAAGCACTGCTCCGCCTATCTCCGAAGATATCTCGGGAGAAGAGTATGGGAAAGACTTGTCACTTCTCTTTGCCTCACATTTGAAAGTCTTTAAGCCTTTCATTACTCCGGGAAGATATGCTTTTGCTGTTTCCTTGATGACTTCAAGATCCTTTTCACAAGATGCTGCTTTGCATATTCCCGCGAAACCGAATACTTTTCCTATCTGATCATACATTTCGTCGATCCTGTCTTCTGCTTCTGCATCTGCCGGCTCAACGTATATTGTGCTCTGATTGTTTCGGACAGTGAAGTTTCCTATCAGTTCGGTCCTTCTCCTGACTTCCTTCATCAGCTGTGCTTCAAATCTTCCGCGGTTTGTTCCCTTGAGAACAACTTCTCCGTATTTGCATAGAATAACTTCCTTGATGCTGTTCATGATTGGTGTTCCTTGCTTTGTATAAATTATATCAGTATTATATCAAAACAAAGAAAATAAGTAAAGCAGGACCGGGGCACAAAGAGTGCCCTGCCTGCCTTACTTACAAATTTATATTATATGGAGGTTTGTCAACTGTTACGGCTTTCGCCTTCAACGGCATATTTGATGTTTCCGTCTCCCAGCTCTGCCCTTACCTTGTCGCCTTCCTTGATTTCGCCGCGCAGCATTGCTTCAGAGAATGAATCTTCGACTTTTCTCACTATTGCACGACGAAGCGGACGTGCTCCGTACACGGGGTCAAATCCTTCTTTTGCAAGCATCGAAACAACTTCATCCGGAAATTCTATTTCGATTCCGAGTGAATTGATTCTCTTGATGATATCAGAAAGCATGATGCGTGCGATTTTCTTTATATCCTCATCACCAAGCTTGTTGAAAACGATTATCTCATCAACACGGTTTAAAAACTCCGGTCTGAATGTATGCTTCAGAGCGTCCATGACTGATGCGCGCGTTTTCTCGGCAGCCGCGTCAGCTGCTTTTGCATCATCAGTGAAACCGAGCTTTTTCTGCTCAATGATGCTGGCGGCACCGACGTTCGATGTCATTATTATGATAGTATTCTTGAAATCGACTCGTCTTCCCTGGGCATCCGTAAGAATACCGTCTTCAAGAATCTGAAGAAGAATATTGAAAACATCAGGATGTGCCTTTTCGATCTCATCGAACAGCACTACCGAATAAGGTCTACGTCTGATCTGTTCAGTGAGCTGACCGCCTTCATCGTAGCCCACATATCCGGGAGGTGAACCTATCATTTTCGATACGCTGTGCTTTTCCATGTACTCGGACATATCCACACGTATCATCGCATTCGGGTCGCCGAACATCACATCCGCAAGAACCTTGGACAGTTCCGTCTTACCGACGCCGGTAGGACCGAGGAATATAAACGAACCGATAGGTCTCTTCGGATCTTTAAGTCCCATTCTTCCTCTTCTTATCGCGCGGGCCACAGCTTCAACAGCTTCATCCTGCCCGATGATACGTTCCTTAAGAATGCTTTCCAGATTAAGCAGCTTGGTGCTTTCTTCTTCGGCAAGTTTCTTGACGGGAATGCCTGTCCAGCTTGTAACTATATCGGCAATATCATCTTCGGTGATCACAAGATCAGTGCTTCTGGAAGTGCTTGCGCGCTGAGCTTCTATTACGTCCGCCAGCTTCTTTTCTTCGTCACGGAGTTTTGCCGCGGATTCATAGTTTTCGCTCTTGATGGCTTCCTCTTTTTCTGCAGTTACTGATTTAAGCTTTGCTTCCAGCTCCTTGACCTCATCGGAAGGAGTAAATGAGGCAATCCTCTTTTTGCTTGACGCCTCATCAATAAGGTCGATCGCCTTGTCAGGAAGGAAACGGTCGTTGATATATCTTACGGACAGATTGACGGCGGCTTTGATTGCCTCATCCGAAATATGGAGCTTATGGTGAGCCTCATATTTGTCTCTGAGTCCGAACATTATCTGCTCAGCTTCTTCAGGTGTTGGTTCTCCTACCAGGATCGACTGAAATCTTCTTTCAA
>CACXBN010000005.1 GCA_902765885.1 uncultured Ruminococcus sp.
GTGGGCGGCACCAGGTTCTCTCCCGGAGGGGATCTGACCACCGAACAGGCCATCCTCATCACCTACAGGGCACTCAGCGCCCTGACGCAGAACGTGCTGAAAGTTTACGTGAGCCCGGAGGGCTCGTCCAGCCCCGACGGTACCCGGAAGAACCCGTACGGCACGCTTGAGGCGGCAAGGGATGCGGTAAGGAAAATGGACAAAACAGGACTTTCAGGCATAGACGTGGTGCTGCTTCCGGGTACATATTCGCTTACCGGGACATTCGCTCTTTCCGCCGAGGACAAAGGTTCCGCTGAATGCAGGATCAGATATATCGGAGAAGACGGAGCCACGATTGTGGGAGGGGCTGCACTTACTGCTGCCGATTTCTCAAAAGTCGATTTCTCAAATGTGCAGGGGGACGCCGCGTATATTCCTGAAAGTTTCAGGGAAAAGATCGTAATGATAGACCTGAAGCAGTTCGGATACAAGCCGGAGGACATAAAGCAGGCCTATGAAGGTTCATATGTCATGAACGCCGTTAAACTGTACCTGAACGGAGAAATGGAAAAACTCGCCCAGTATCCCAATGGCGACGGAAAGATAACCATCATAGACGGAGCGATGCTGGACAAGGACGGAAACGTGACCGATAACGACGGCAACGCCAGACCCAACGACCCTGATCTTGCTGTCACATATATAACGTATGTAGACAATGAAGTCCTTGAGAGGGTGTCCGGATGGCACGATCTCAGGAAGGCTTATCTGTACGGATATGTTGACTTACTGTGGAGAGTCGATCATACATACATACTGGGGGTAAACGCTGAGAAGGGGTATATCGAGTACTATTACCCGGGAACTTCCGCGCCGTCGCCCCAGAGACAGTTTATCCTTTATAACGTGGCAGAGGAGCTTGACGCTCCCGGCGAATACTACATCGATGACGACGCGGTGCTGTATTACTACCCGTCCGAGGAATTCGGAAGCGCGACCCTTTCGATCCCGGTGGTTGATAATATAATTACAGTCGACGGGGCGGATTACACCACGTTTGAACATCTTCTCATAGAGACCGCCAACAGGAACTGCGTGGTGATCACGGCAGATAACTGTACGATACAGGACTGCGAGGTCAGAGGGACCCAGAGGACCGCGATAAAGAGCACCGGCATGAACAATACGGTATCGGGATGTGTCATCCACAATACCGGTGATACGGCAGTGTACATGGACGGCGGCGACACACCGACCCTTACCCACGGCAACAACCTGTTCTACAACAACCTGTGCTACGACTTCGGTATCGTCTGGGGCGGATACTGCGGCGGACTCAACCTGCGGGGATGCGGAAATACCGCCTCGCATAACGAGATATTCGGTTCCAACCATCTCGGCATACACTGGGGCGGAGTCGAGAACATAATAGAATACAACTATCTCCACGATCTATGCCAGTCGGCTGACGATATGGGCGCCATCTACGGCGGCGGATTCGATATGATCGGCTGCGAGGTCAGGTACAACAGGTTCGAGAACATCGGCCCTGCGGAACAGGGAAACCTTCCCGATTACATCTACTGCGGCTGCCATGCCGTATACTGGGACATGTACAACGGATTCAACAAGACCTACGGCAACGTGATGGTCGGCGTCAGGGGAGCCGCGGTGGCATGCGGAAACGGCCGTTCCATACATATCCATGACAATCTGACGGTCAGCTGCAAGTACATTGTGACTGCTATCTGCGGAGTATATACAGGGGCATATATCACCGACTCCCCGGAAAAGTTCAAACAGAAGCGCCAGGATTATTACATGACTGATGTGTGGAAGGAAGCTTATCCTGTGATATCCGAGCTGGTGATGGACATGAAAGCCACGACTGCCGATGACCCCATGGGCTGGGCGACACCGGTCGACATAGTGATAAAGAACAACTTCTGCTACGGCGACAAGGCTAACTGCGACTACCGCGGGATCCGGCCGTACAGCATTGAGAGTCCGATCTACACGCTGAATCCCGATACTATAGTCGAACCCAGTACGAAGACAGGCGATCTTATAATCTTCAATTCCAGGAGGACACCGTTCCCGGATATGGAAGAGGCGTTTGATCAGGCCAAAGGGTTCATTGCGATCTCGTACGAGGACTATCTGCAGATGGGCAGAGTCAAATAAAGGAAAAGCATAAATATTATGCAAGAGCGGGCTCCGGAACACGGAGCCCGCTCGGCTTACCCGGGGAAAAAGAAGACACATACCTTCGAGTATGTGCCGTTGACATCTTTTTCCAGTGATAGTATAATACAGTTTGACGAAACTGAAAAAAGCGAAGGTAAAAATGATGTACAAGGATAAGAAAGTGGTATTTTCCGGCGTTCAGCCGTCCGGAGTTCTTACAATAGGAAACTATCTCGGAGCGATAAGAAACTTCACTGAGTTTTCCGATGAATATTTGTGCTATTATTGTGTCGTTGACGAGCATGCGATTACCGTCAGACAGACTCCTGCGGATCTGAGACGAAGAACATACGAAACATTGGCATTATATATTGCATGCGGACTTGATCCCGAAAAAAATACTCTGTTTGTTCAGAGCCATGTTTCGGCACATGCTGAGCTTGCATGGATACTTGACTGTTTTACCATGTTCGGAGAGCTGTCAAGAATGACCCAATTTAAGGACAAATCGGCTAAAAATGCTGATAATATCAATGCCGGATTATTCACATATCCTACTCTCATGGCTGCAGATATTCTTCTGTATCAGACGGATATGGTTCCGGTCGGCGTCGACCAGAAACAGCATCTTGAACTCGCTCGTGATATAGCAGAGAGATTTAATTCGGTTTTCGGAGATACATTTGTCGTACCTGAACCGTACATCCCGAAAGCGACTGCAAAAATCATGTCTCTGGCTGATCCTTCAAAGAAAATGTCAAAATCCGATGAAAACGAAAATGCCACGGTCAGAATTCTGGACCCGAAAGACGTGATAATAAGAAAATTCAAGCGTGCTGTCACTGATTCCGGAAGTGAAATCAAGTATGAAGACGGCAAAGAAGGAATTAAAAACCTGATGTCGATTTACGGAGCTTTTACCGGAAAAACAATGGACGAGATAGAGAAAGAGTTTGATGGCAAGGGCTACGGAGAATTCAAGCTCGCGGTAGGTGAAGCATGTGCGGATAAACTTGCTCCTGTGCAGTCCGAATTTGCCAAGCTGATGAATGATAAGGCATATCTTGAAGATGTAATGGCAAAAGGAGCGGAAAACGCAGGCAGGGCTGCCGTGAGAACCATGTCAAAAGTCAGGAGAAAAATCGGTTTTACAGAAGCCAAAAGATAAGGATTGACATGAGGAAAATATAATCTTTTCTGTCATTCGACTTAAATTATTATATGTATAGATAATGAAAAAACATTCGACATGAAGATGCCGGATGTTTTTTTTACGGAAGAGATAGTTTTGCTTGAAGATTTCTCTTCCACAAAAGACCGTTTGCAAGGTGCAGTTTGCGGTTGGTGAGTTTGATATTGTCGTGCACGACAAGGAGAGCCTGACACGCAAGATCTATGAGATTAAGCACAGCAAAGAAATTGCTCCGGAGCAATATCGTCATCTTGTCGATGAACAGAACTGTTCTTTGACAGAACGCAGTTTCGGAAAGATTGTAATCTACAGAGGGGAAACCATGGAAGTCGGGAATGTCCACTACATTAATGTTGAAGAGTACCTCAAAACAATCTGATAAATCAGCCTAATAAATTAATAGTCATCCGGATTTTCCGCAACCAGATGGTGTAGAAAACAAAAATGGCCATTTGTTGCAACTTTGTTTAACGAAAATGTGCATGAAAAGTTGTTTTTGGCCCTTTTCTTTCGCTTGCGTGCAGACGACTTGCGTAGTATAATAAAAAAGGAAAAATTGGACTTAACGGAGACTGTGATATGGTACTTCCTACAGAATATTTCGGAACACTTGCTTTTGATGAAACCTCTATGAAGGAATATCTTCCTCTTGATACTTATGCATCACTCAAGAAAACAATAGATGAAGGATTGCAGCTTGATATAGATATTGCCAATGTTGTGGCCCGTGCCATGAAAGACTGGGCAATATCCAAAGGCTGTACGCATTTTACTCACTGGTTCCAGCCCCTCAGCGGTGTTACGGCAGAAAAGCACGAAAGTTTCGTTTCACCGGCCGGAGAGGGTAAAGCTATAATGGAGTTTTCCGGTAAAGAGCTTGTAAGGGGTGAACCGGATGCGTCAAGCTTCCCATCCGGAGGACTCAGAGCCACTTTCGAGGCGAGAGGATACACGGCGTGGGATCCCACATCCTTTGCTTTTATTAAGGACAGAACTCTTTGTATACCGACGGCATTCTGCTCATACGGAGGAGAAGCTCTTGATAAAAAGACGCCGCTGCTCCGCTCTATGGATGCGATAAATGCCCAGGCGCTGAGAATACTCAAACTTTTCGATCCTGACACCGATGTTACATGTGTGAGGACCAGCGTCGGTGCGGAGCAGGAATATTTCCTTGTTCCGAAAGAGATGTATGACAAGCGCCGTGACCTTATTTTTACCGGAAGAACTCTGTTCGGTGCCAAACCGCCGAAAGGTCAGGAACTTGATGACCATTACTTCGGAGCCCTCAAGACCCAGGTAGAGCAGTTCATGAAAGAGCTTGATGAAGAACTGTGGAAGCTCGGGATCTTTGCAAAAACCGAACACAACGAAGCTGCTCCTTCGCAGCATGAACTTGCACCGATATATACCCAGGCCAATATTGCCGCAGACAACAACCAGCTGACCATGGAAATGATGCAGAAAATCGCAAAAAGGCACGGGCTGGTGTGCCTGCTACATGAAAAGCCTTTTAAAAATGTCAGCGGGTCAGGTAAACACAACAACTGGTCCATATCAACAAATACAGGAATCAATCTGTTAAAGCCGGGCAAAACTCCGTATGACAATGCACAGTTCCTTCTTTTCCTCTGCGCGGTTATACAGGCTGTCGATGACTATCAGGATCTTCTGAGGATCAGCGCGGCTACCGCAAGCAACGACCACAGACTCGGATCAAATGAAGCTCCGCCTGCCGTGATATCGATGTTCCTGGGAGATGAACTTACTTCGATCATAGAGGCTCTCGAAACAAATTCTCACTATGACCCGATGGAAAAGACTCAGCTCAAGCTGGGAGTCGATGCACTTCCTCCTCTGCCAAAGGACAACACGGACAGAAACAGGACCTCGCCTTTCGCTTTTACCGGAAACAAATTCGAATTCAGAATGGTGGGATCTTCAAATTCCATAAGCGACTGCAACACATTCTTAAACACAGCGGTCGCGGAATCATTGAGACAATATGCTGATATTCTCGAAAATGCAGAGGATTTTGAAAAAGCATTTGATGAGCTCATAAGAAAGACGATAAGAGAGCACAAGAGGATCATTTTCAACGGAAACAACTATGATGACGCATGGATCGAAGAAGCCACAAAGAAGAGAGGACTTCTCAATCTGAAGACGACGCCGGATGCGCTTGAGAGATTCCTGGACAGGAAAAACATCGAACTGTTCGAAAGACATCATGTATATACCAGAACAGAGATGAAGTCGAGATATGCCATCACACTCGGAAATTACTGCAAGACGATAAGAATAGAAGCGAATGTGATGATAGATATGGCACAGAAGGAAATACTTCCGGCCGTTGACGAATATCTGAAATCTCTGTGTGAAACCGGAAAAGCTGCTGGACAGTTCAATTTAAAGAGGATTCCCGCACACCTGGAAAAACTGACATCCATCCTTTCAAAGCTTTCAGATGAGATCTATGAATCCACTGAGAAACTCTCATATGTGCTTGTGAAAAAATTCGAAACAGGCGAAGTCAGCGAACATGCCGCATACATCAGGGATGAAGTGATACCTGCGATGAACAGACTCAGACTATGCTGTGATGAGGCCGAAACCATAACTGCGGAAAAATACTGGCCCTATCCCACATACGCATCTCTTTTGTTCGGACTTCAGTGATCAAACGACAATAACATTTAAAGGGAGAATCATATGGAATTAAGTGCGGATATATTTGGACTTTTTGATAAAAAATGGGCACTGCTTACAGCCGGAAACATCGGTGATTTCAATATGATGACCATCAGCTGGGGAAGCCTCGGAACCCTTTGGGGACACCCTGCAGCGACTGTTTATGTCAGAGAGTCAAGGCTGACTCACAGATACATGGAGAAAAACGAATATTTCACGATAAGTTTCTATCCGGAAGAAAAAAGAAAAACGCTGGGAATCCTGGGTTCAAAATCAGGCAGGGATATCGACAAAATGCATACGCCGGGACTTAAGCCGAAGAAAATAGGCAGCAGCGTTACATTTGAGGAGGCTGAGTGCACTCTCCTTTGCAAAAAGCTGTACAAGGGTCATCTTGAGGAAGCAGGAATACCCGGAAATATCGTAAAAAGTCATTACCCCGAAGGAGACTTTCACGATTTCTATGTCGGGGAAGTTATAGAGGTGTATAAGAGAAGTGAGGGTGTTGATGAAAAGTAAGATGCCTGTAAGGATCAAGAGTATTTCGATCAGAAATTTCAAGAATGTGCTCTCGGGAGATCTGTCGTTTGAGAACAGCAGAAAAAAATATAATGCAAGCATAGTGGGACTTTACGGCCAGAACGGATCCGGAAAGACCGCACTCATCGATGCGATAGCCATGCTCAAATTCATCCTTTGCGGATATCAGATTCCCTCAAAATATTCGGATCTCATAAATGTGGATGCGGAGAGTGCTTCGATCAGCTGCTCATTCAAAATAGGCGATGATGAAGACGACGACGTTTATGAAGCAGAATACGGATTGTTCTTTACAAAAACAACGGAAGAAACGACCGTAAACACCGACGGCACATTGAATCACGGAGAAATAAAGACCGAGATAGTACGTGAAACGTTATCGCTTTCCGGCGAAAGAGATGGTAAAAGAATGCCGAAACAGCTCCTTATCGATACCGAAAATACGGCTGTATTCGGCCCGAAAAGCAAATATGATGCCATAGTCGGGAAAGACAGGGATATATATACAGACCTTATAGTGGCGAAGAAACTCAGCCGTTCGACTTCCTCTTCCTTTATTTTCTGTCAGGAACTGCAGAACGTTATCGAAAAAAACTGCGGCATCGACGGAGTGAGCGAAGTTTTTGCTTCTCTCAGATGGTTCGGCCTCAGAAAGCTTTTTGTCATAGACTCCGAGATTGCGGGAAGGATCAGTCTCAACGCTCTTCCGCTCATTATAGGAGATGAAAAACACGGCTCTGTTTTCGTCTCGCTCAACGACGGAGCAGTCGTTCCTGAGTCATCCATCTCCATAGTCAACAAAGTGATCGACAACATGAATATCGTTCTCCCCGAAATAGTGCCCGGACTGAAGATCGGGATAAGAGAGCTGGGAAGCCAGATGATGAGAGACGGGTCCGCCGGAATAAGAATAGGACTTGTTTCGTACAAGGCAGGGAAGGAAATATCGCTTCAGTATGAGTCGGAGGGAATAAAGAAGATAATCGCTATCCTTCAGCTCCTTATAGCCGTATACAATGACAACTCCATAACAGTAGCAATAGACGAACTTGACGCGGGAGTCTTCGAATACCTTCTCGGTGAGATTCTCAGAATCATCTCGGAGAAGGGAAAAGGACAGATGGTGTTCACGTCTCACAACCTCCGTCCGCTCGAAACGATAGACACAGGGTTTGTGGCATTTACCACAACAGACCCGTCAGACAGGTATATGAGAATAAAGCCTTCAGGCAGAACGAAAAATCTCCGTGATTATTATTACAGGGATATAGTGCTCGGGGAAAACGAAGGAAGGGTATATGTCCCTACAAGAAATTCGGAAATAGCACTTGCTTTCAGAGAGGCGGGAGAGCTCTATGGCTCTTAAAAAGATCGTATTCGTAATAGTTGAGGGCCCAACGGACGATGAGGCGCTGGGAGTTATGCTTGAAAGAATTTTTTCAAGCTATACCACACATGTGGAAATCATGCACTGTGATATTACGACCGAACAGCCCGGCCACAACAGCAAGCTCGCGTCAAATATAGCAAAGACCGTAAGGACTTTCGCGTCGCAGAACCACTATACGCTGAGAGACTTTGACAGGATCATCCATTTGGTCGATACTGACGGAGCCTTTGTGCCTGATGAACTTGTGGATGAAGATCCCGAAATAAAAAAGGTGAAATATTATCCCGGAAAGATCTGTGCCAAAAACAGAAATGCTATCATTGAAAGAAATCATCGCAAAAGCTCAAATCTGAGGGATCTGATAAGGTACGACAGCATAGTGGGCTCGATCCCCTATGACGTCTTCTACATGTCATGCAACCTTGATCATGTTCTGTATGACATACAGAACAGCTCGAATGACGACAAGACAAAGAACGCCCTGAGATTTGCGAAAAGGTATAGAAATGATGTCGAAGGATTTGTGAAGTATATTTCCGAATCGGATTTCTCCGTAACCGGAGACTATTATGAGTCGTGGAGGTTTATAGAGGACGGAGTGAATTCGCTTGGAAGGCACACGAATCTGGCGCTCAGTTTCGGCCCGTCACTGCCGGGTCAAAAATCAAACAAATAAGTTCAGCGCACCGCTGTGTGAAAATCACAGCGGTACTTTTGTTATTGATTCGGAAAAGTGTGAAAAAACGACATAATCCGACTGAAGTAACACAAAAAATGTTAAATTCGAACACTTTATGTGTTGCTTTTTAACATTCCTCATGTTAAAATAACTGCGGAATAAATGCTATTATTCAGGAAGGGAGGTATACCGGTTGTACAATAACAGACGTGAGCAAATCAGATCCATGTTGCAGACCAAGGCATATGTGACTTTCAAGGAACTCTCGGAGTTGTTTCCGGATGTTTCGGAGATGACGATCAGAAGAGACATAGAACATCTTGAAAGAGAACATGTCGCAATAAGGGTGCGGGGCGGAGCCAGGAGCATGAGGTTCATTACAAATCAGGTAGATGACTCCATAACTTCGAGACAGCAGAAGAATGTCGAATCAAAGGAAGCTATCGTAGAAAAAGCAGCGAAGTACCTCGAGCCCGGAAGATCGATTTTCTTGGATTCCGGATCCACACTTCAGAAAATCGTCAAATACATTCCGAATGAAAGATTTTCTTTTACCACTACAGATCCCAGTCTGGCTCTCGGTTTGTGCAAGATAGGTCTTCCGATGGTCAATCTGGTTGGCGGAAGGCTTGACGGAAACAATCAGACTGTAACTGGAATTCACGCCATGAGATTTCTCGGAGACATAAACATTGATATTGCGTTTCTGTCTCCGTCCGGATTTTCGGCAAGAAGCGGATTCACCGTAGGCAATTACAGTGAAGGAGAAATAAAGAGAATAGTCGTAAGCAAGGCAAGACTGGTCGTTATGCTGATGGATGAATCAAAATTCGACAAGTCTCTTCCATACACTTTCGCTGATGCCGCAGATGCGGACATAATAATTACCAATCGTCCGCTGCCGGCGGATATGAACGGAATAATAGAAAAAAACAATATTACGGTAACCATAGTCGACGATACTATTTAAAAGGCAAAAACAGAATTTACATATGAAAGGAAACTTATATGGCAAATGTAGTCATCATGCCGCGTCAGGGGCAGAGCGTTGAGTCCTGCATCATAACCGCATGGCAGAAGAAAAAAGGCGATCACGTCAATGAAAAAGATATTCTCTTTTCATACGAGACCGACAAAAGCGCATTTGATGAACCGTCCCAGTTCACAGGCACAATGCTTGAGATACTGTGGAACGAAGGCGACGTTGTTCCGTGCCTCGAACCCGTGTGCATAATCGGAGAGGAAGGCGAAGACATTTCAGCCCTGCTTCCGAAAAAGAATGCGGATGCAGCTCCCGAAACAGCATCAGAAGAAGTCAAGGAAACACCGAAGGCAGAAGCTGTGGCAACAGTGTCTGAGTCGGACGGCAACCGCGTGTTCATCTCTCCCAGAGCAAAGAGACTTGCGCTTGAGAGCGCAGTGGACATGACTAAGGTCGTTCCCACAGGTCCTCACGGAAGAATAATAGAAAGAGATATAAATAAAGCACTTGACGAGGGATTTGTCGCAACACAGGAAAAAGTCGAAAAATTCCTCAAGGGAATCGTTGAAGCTGAAGAAACGGCACTTCCGAAAGAAGAAAAAGCTGCCGAGACAGTTCAAGCTCCGGCTGCTGCAGCAGACGTTCACGCATATACGGAAGAACCGATGTCAAACGTCCGCAAAGTCATCGCAAAGGCTATGCATTCATCTCTTTCCGAAATGGCTCAGCTTACACTCAATTCCTCGTTCAATGCATCCGCATTGCTTGCTTACCGCGCAAAGCTGAAATCATCCGGCGAAGCACTCGGACTCGGAAAGATCACTATAAACGATATGGTGCTCTTTGCGGTATCGCGAATTCTCCCGAAGTATCCTGAGATCAATGCGAACCTCATAGACAATACATTCAGAAAATACAAATATGCCAATGTCGGCATGGCAGTTGACACAGACCGCGGACTGCTTGTTCCCGTTATCTTCGGAGCTGACAAACTCACGCTTTCCGAGATTTCCGCAAAGGCAAAAGAACTTGCGGGAAAAGCGCGTGAAGGAAAATGCTCTCCCGATGAGATGTCCGGCGGCAGCTTCACTGTCTCCAATCTCGGCTCGATGGGCGTTGAAAGCTTCACTCCCGTGATCAATCCTCCGCAGACCGCAATTCTCGGAGTTTGCTGCACTACAAACAGACTCGATGCCGAAGGAAAGGTTTACCCTGCAATGGGACTTTCTCTCACATTTGACCACAGAGCAGTGGACGGAGCACCTGCAGCGAAGTTCCTCAAGGAACTGTGCGGAGCACTTGAAAACTTTGATCTGCTTCTTGCAAAATAGGAGGTAATGATGGCAAATATTTTTGACCTTATTATCATCGGAGGCGGCCCCGGCGGATACAATGCGGCAGAGAGAGCAGCGCACAGCGGGCTGAAGACGGTCCTTTTCGAAGAAAGAGCGCTCGGCGGTGTTTGCCTTAACGAAGGATGCATACCGACGAAGACTCTGCTTTATTCGGCAAAGATACTCGATTATGCAAATCATGGAGAAAAATACGGCGTGACCGTGACAGGCGCTTCTCTCGACCACGCAAAGGTCGTGGAAAGGAAGAAGAAAGTCGTCAATACTCTCGTTTCCGGAGTGGCGGCAAAGATGCGCGGCGCAGGCGTAAAGGTCGTTAACGCGACGGCAGTCATAAAAGGCAAGGGATCTGACGGCTTCAAAGTCGAAGGCGGCGGAGAGGAATATGTAGCGGGAAAACTTCTCATATGCACGGGATCCGATGCAGTGGTTCCCCCGATACCCGGACTCAGGGAATCATATGCCGCAGGCTTTGCAATGACAAACCGCGAGATACTGGATATCACATCCGCACCGAAAAAACTCGTAGTAGTAGGCGGCGGAGTGATAGGGCTGGAGATGGCTTCATACTTCAATTCTATAGGATGCGATGTTACGGTAGTTGAAATGCTTACAAAGATCGCAGGACCGACAGAAGACGAAATATCTTCCATACTTCAGAAAAACTACGCGAAACGCGGAGTGAAATTCGTGCTTGGCGCCAAAGTTTCCGCAGTCAACGGAGACAAGAACGGAGGAAGCATAGAATATGAGATCGACGGGAAGACCGAAAAGATAGAATGTGATCTCGTACTTGTTTCGACAGGCAGACGTGCGCGCACAAAGGATATCGGACTTGAATCCATCGGAGTCAAGACAGAGCGCGGCGCAATCGTGACAGATGAAAAACTCAGAACATCTGTTCCCGGTGTCTGGGCGGCAGGAGATGTCAACGGAAAGATCATGCTGGCGCATACAGCGTACAGGGAAGGCGAAGTTGCCGTAAACGACATGCTCGGAATAAGCGACAGAATGGATTACAGATCGATCCCGTCCGTTATATATACAAATCCGGAAGTCGGTTCAGTCGGCGAGACAGTCAAGACAGCCGAGAAAGCCGGAATAGCAGCCGAGGAAGTTACGCTCAGTCTCCGCTACAGCGGCAGATATATAGCTGAAAACGAAGGCGGCGACGGAATCGTTAAAATCGTATACGGCAAGGAACATCATGAGATCCTCGGAGTCCATATGATAGGCTCATATGCATCCGAGATAATATACGGCGCAGCTGCCATGGTGGCTCGTCACCAGAGAGTCAAGGATGTTCAGAAGATAGTATTCCCGCATCCCACGGTTTGCGAAGTGATCCGCGAAGCCATGTTCACCGTAAAATAAGCGGACTGAACCCACAAATTTTGAATAAAATATATTACTATAATACAGAGGAGAAATCACAATGCCAAAGAGTCAATTTGTAGATCCCGGTAAAGTATTTGTTCCAGGTTATGCTGAATTCGAAAGCATTCCGCTCTGCAGATACAACAAAACACTTGCAGAAGAAAAGAAGATCTATTCAAAAGACGATTTCATGAGAATCTATCACGATATGAGAACCATTCGTGAATTTGAAACGATGCTCAATGAGATCAAAGTTAAATCCGAGTACAACGGCGTTAAATACAACAACCCGGGCCCTGCACACCTTTCAATAGGTCAGGAAGCATCGGCTGTAGGTCAGGCATACTGCCTCGACATCAATGACTATACATTCGGATCACACAGAAGCCACGGCGAGATCCTCGCAAAAGGTCTTTCCTCCATCAACAAGCTCGATGAAAAAGAACTTTATGAGATAATGAAGGAATTCCTTGGCGGTGCAACGCTTGCAGTCGTTGAGAAAAACAACCACACGGGAAACATCAAGGATCTTGCAAAAGACTTCCTTCTCTACGGAGCACTTGCTGAAATATTCGCACGTACGACCGGTTTCAACAAAGGTCTCGGCGGATCGATGCACGCGTTCTTCATTCCTTTCGGAATCCTCCCGAACAACGCGATAGTAGGCGGCGCAGCTCCGATAGCTCTCGGCGCAGCACTGTTCAAGAGATCAAACCACAAGAAGGGCATAGTTGTTGCAAACTCCGGCGACGGTGCTCTCGGACGCGGCCCTGTTCTTGAATCTCTTAACTTCGCATCCATGGATCAGATCACCAAGCTCTGGGGCATGGACGGAAAGTATTCAAACGAAGGCATGCCGATACTCTTCAACGTGTTCAACAACTTCTATGGCATGGGCGGACAGACAATGGGCGAAACAATGGGCTTTACATTCCCCGCTCGTCTTGCTGCAGGATTCAATCTTGACCAGATGCATTCAGAAAAGGTTAACGGTTATGACCCGCTCGCAGTTATCGACGCCACAACCCGCAAGAAGGAACTTCTTCTCAGCGGAAAGGGTCCCGCATTCCTTGAAGTTGCCACATACCGTATTTCCGGACATTCACCTTCTGACTCTTCAACATACAGAACACAGGAAGAAATAGAAGCATGGAAGGAAGCAAACCCGATAGTTGCTTACCGCAAGAAGATGGTTGAAGGCGGAGTAGCTACAGAAGAAGAATTCGACGCTATCGATGAATCCATCGTCGAGAGAGTAACAAAGATAATCAAACTGGCTATTGATGACGAAGTATCTCCCAGAATGGATCTCTCAAAGAATCCTGACATGATATCTTCCATCATGTATTCCAATAATCATGTTAAATCCATGGATCCTGACCGCGAACCTGAAGTTCTTATTCCGAAGGAAGAGGATCCGAGAGTTAAGCAGATCGCCGGAAAATCAAGATATGCATTTGATGAAAAGGGCGCTGCTATTCCGAAAATGAAGCTTTACAACATCCGCGACGGTCTGTTCGAGGCAATCATCGACAAGTTCTACGAAGACCCCACAACGATCGCATACGGCGAAGACAACCGTGACTGGGGCGGCGCATTTGCAGTTTACCGCGGACTCACGGAAGCTCTCCCGTACCACAGATTCTTCAACGCTCCTATTTCGGAATCCGCAATCGTAGGATCTGCAGTAGGATACGCAATAGCAGGCGGACGTGCAATAGTTGAACTCATGTATGCAGACTTTATAGGATGCGCAGGAGACGAAATATTCAACCAGCTTTCAAAGTGGCAGGCTATGTCAGCCGGCATCCTCAAGATGCCTGTCGTTCTCAGAGTATCCGTAGGTTCCAAGTACGGTGCACAGCATTCTCAGGACTGGACCGCACTCTGCTCACATATCCCGGGCCTCAAGGTTTGCTTCCCTGCAACACCATATGATGCAAAGGGTCTTATGAATTCAGCACTTAACGGAACTGACCCGGTAATATTCTTTGAATCCCAGAGAATATACGACAAGGGCGAAGAATTCCATAAGGAAGGCGTTCCGGAAGGATATTATGAGATTCCGATCGGTGAACCAGATGTCAAGCGCGAAGGTAAAGATGTGACCATCCTTTCAATAGGAGCTGTTCTTTACAGAGCTCTGGAAGCAGCAGACAAACTTCAGTCAGAATATGGAATTTCCGCTGAAGTTATCGATGCCCGTTCCATGGTTCCGTTCAACTATGAAAAAGTTATCGAATCAGTTAAGAAAACAGGCAAGATCGTTATAGTGGGAGACGCAGTTGACCGTGGATCTATCATGCGTGACATGGCTTCCAACATTACGGAAATGTGCTTCGACTACCTTGATGCACCGCCTGCAGTATTCGGATCCCGCAACTGGATCACACCTGCATTCGAGCTTGAAAAGTATTATTTCCCGCAGGCTGACGGCATAATCGATGTTATTTCCGAAAAACTCATGCCCATTCCCGGACATGTTACAAAATACAACGAAACGGAAATCGAACATATCGAGCGTGCTAAAAAAGGTGTCTGATTGAAAAAATCGACATAGGAATACAACGCATCCGGCAGATTTCATTTTGAATCTGCCGGATTGTTTTCATTAAGCAGGACATGTGGTTTGCAGTGTGAGCTGCCATGACAATGCGAATGGCTGCATTTTTGAAAAATGCCAAAAAATATGTCTGAAATGTGAAAAAAATCGTCAAAATTATATGTCCGCAATAGCCTTGTTTTATTGACAAAATACTCTTATTTGTGATATACTTTAATCCCGAAGGAGGAATAGTCTAAATCGGATGCCTGATGTGCAAGATGTGACGATTCCTCTTTTTTATCGCCCATCTTCGATGTGGGCTTTTTTGATATAAAGACCTGATCCTTTAACACAACTAAAATTTTTTCGGAGGAAGTATGAAACTAATCTATCAGCCTCAAGACAAACCAAAGCTGTCGCAGCTTATTCCATTTGCACTGCAGCAGCTGCTCGCAATTATGGCAGCCACTATCGCTGTTCCTAATATTATCGGACATGGAATGAGCCCGTCTGCAGCTCTCTTCGGCGCAGGTATAGGAACAATCGTTTATCTTCTTTTCACTAAATTCCGCAGCCCCGTGTTCCTTGGATCGTCATTCGCTTTCCTTGGTTCGATGGCAGCAGCCTTTGCCGGCGGCGTATCAATGTCGCTCGGATATCTCGGACTGATCATCGGTGCTGTATTCGCAGGTCTCGTTTATGTAGTAATTGCCATTATAGTGAAATTCACCGGAGCAGGCTGGGTTTCCAAAATAATGCCTGCAGTCGTAATCGGACCGACAGTCGCTATAATTGGACTTTCACTTGCCGGAAACGCAGTCGGCGATCTCTTCAAGGGAAATATTCTTGATGCTGAAGGCACACCCGTAGCAAACGGATATATCTGCCTTGTGGTTGGCCTCGTGACACTTGCAGTAACAATGCTCTGTGCTGTTTACGGAAAGAAAATGGCCAGAATGATTCCGTTTATCATCGGTATTGTCAGCGGATATGCTCTTGCAGCTATTCTCACTGTTATAGGCAACGCAGCAGGCGTTGAAGAACTCAAAATCATAAACTTCTCCATGTTTGCCGATATGAAATGGTACCCCGAATTCACATTCATCACTGCCTTCTCCGGCGGCTTCGATACAGGTGAGGTTGGATCCATCGGCGCATACATAGGCTCGATCGCAGTAGCATACGTTCCGGTTGCATTCGTTGTATTTGCCGAACATATAGCAGACCACAAAAATATTTCTTCCATTATTGAAAAAGACCTTCTCGAAGATCCGGGTCTCCACAGAACACTTCTCGGTGACGGTGTCGGTTCCATGGTAGGCGCCATATTCGGTGGATGTCCTAACACGACATACGGAGAATCCGTAGGATGCGTAGCTATTTCCGGTAACGCATCGGTAAGCACGATCCTTGCGACCGGCATCATTGCAATGGTTATATCATTCATAGCTCCTTTCTCAACCTTCCTCGCTACCATTCCTTCATGCGTAATGGGCGGCGTATGCATGGCTCTGTACGGATTCATTGCCGTATCAGGTCTTAAGATGGTTCAGAAAGTAGACCTTGAAGACAACAGAAATCTCTTCGTTGTATCAGTAATTCTGATTGCAGGTATAGGCGGTATGACCCTCAAGTTCGGTCAGGTAACGATTACTGAAGTTGCATGTGCACTTGTTCTCGGTATCCTTACAAATGTTATGCTTGGCAGAAAGAAGAAAGCAGAAGAAACTTCCGAAAAGTAGAATAAAAAAAGAGGCTGTGAAAAATGAGATGAAATCATGATTCACAGCCTTGTGATTATGCGACCTGGCATTCGACTCGCGAGCCGAAAGCCAGGTTATATTATTAATTTTACGATATGGTCGTCCAGTGTCAGGATTCACGGATTCTTTTTCTGTAACTTGCCGGAGTTGTTCCTACAATATTCTTGAATGTTGTGGAAAAATGCTGAGTGTTTGAATAGTGAAGCAACGAGGCTATGTCTCGCAGTGGCATGACGGTATTTACGAGAAGAGATTTTGCAATCTCCATCTTCTTTTCTATAATATACTGCCCCGGTGTTGTTCTATACCTTTTCTTGAATGTGCGTATAACATGAACATCGGAAATTCCGAATTGTCCTGAAATGCTCCCGACATCGATATCCTTATAAATGTTGTTGTCGATGTATTTTTTTATTTTCTCTTCCAGCGATGTGGATGAGGAGCCTCCCGGAAAATGAATATCTCTTGTTGCCGCAGACATGAGTGAAAAGATCTTTGACAGAAGTTCGCACGATATTAAGGACGGATCAAATGTATTGGATTTTGAGAGCATCTCATGGATCTCGCGAAACATGCCTTCATATTCTCCATTGACAATGTATACAGATGAGGGAATCAGCATGGAGACGGCTTTTCTGAACAGTCTGCCGTCCGCATGAAACCATAATTGTTCGAGAGGACTCTCATTGTCCGATCTGCATGTGACGGTTTCTCCTTTGGAGATTATATACATGTCTCCCGGGACAATCCTGTTGGTAGTTCCTCCGTAATCGAGATAACCGCTTCCGGATGTCACGTATGAAAAAACATATGACCGGGCAGGAGAGAACTCATTGTAATAATCAGATGCCCCGGTGGTGATTCCCGCAAGAGGACAGAAAAAGGTGAAAAATGACGGAGAATCATCAACATATATTATATTGTCTGTGGTGGAATTCAATACATCGCCTCCGGTTTCTATATGAATTTGATGCCGCCGTAGTCTTCGAGCGGCCTTTCGGACAGTTCCTTTATTATGTATCCGTAGTGATGAGCAAACGACTTTATTGCAGTTTCCGATTCAAGCCCGTTCAGTGAACCTAGCAGATAAATGATTCCGCTGTCATATCCGCCGCATCCTCCGATAAGTCCCATATCATATCCCCTGAGCCTGATGTCGGAATTCGGAACGAGACAGCAGTTGACTCCCGTATCTCTGAGAACGGAGGCAATGCCGGGATCCGATGTTATTATTCCGGAATCAGTGATGATACAGGAGCATGCAGAATAACCCTGCTTTACCGGAATAGCGGAAAATCCCAAGTCTTTGGCATATGCCACGGCGATTTCGAAAGACGACTCCGGTTTGCATATTATGAGTTTGCGGCAGTCATCCACCGCAATGTTCAGAGTAGCATCATACGGATATTTGCTTCTTTTTTGAGCTTCCGTATTTTCGGTGCACACTTCAAGCTTTCCGTACTCCGTTATCTCATCTATGAGATGTCTGTTTTCGGCATAATATTCCTTATTCACAAAGAGTCTGTTTTCAATGCGGCATACGAGCATATCGGGATGAGAGGCAACAGGGGACGGCAAATATCTGTCTGCAGGAAGCCTGAAAACCTTAAATGATTCGGACAGCTGTGCTGCAGATTCCTCAGGGATCAGATGAGAAACCAGACAGAGCTTTTTTCTTGATAATAAAGACATTTCAACTCCCAAAAGCAAAGTCAAAAACTCCCCGGCATTTTAGCTGGGGAGTTTTGAATTTTAATCAAGCTTAAACTCTTGTAACCTTGCCGGAACGCAGGCAACGTGAGCAAACGTTAACAGTTGTATGTGTTCCGTCTACAACAGCTCTAACTCTTCTGATGTTAGGCTTCCAAGCTCTATTTGTTTTGCGGTTGGAGTGGGATACGTTGTGACCGAATGTCACGCCCTTGCCGCAGATACTGCACTTAGCCATAATATTTACACCTCCATAACGGATTTATCCAAAAAGTCAACATTGAGGATTATACCATAACGATTTTTAAATTGCAATAGTATTTTTTTGCTATTTTTTCATTGTTTTAGGCCGCTTTTTCGATGCACTTGTGCCGAAAACGAGTCACAGTTCCGAAATGAAGGACTTGATCCTCGAAAGGGCCTTTGATATATGGTCGACCGAATAGGCGTATGATATTCTTGCATATCCGTCGCACCCTTCGCCGAATGCCGTGCCCGGAACTATTGCGACACCTTTTTCATTGAGAAGCCGCCTGCAGAACTCTTCTGAAGACATCCCGAACTTGGAAACGTTCGGATATACGTAGAAGGCGCCTTCAGCCTCGAAACAGTCAAGTCCGAGTTCTCTGAGTTCGGCAACGATATACCTTCTTCTCCTGTTGTATTCTTCCCTCATTACAGCCACATCATTGTCGCCGTTGTTTATTGCTTCAAGAGCAGCAAACTGTGAGACGGTGGGCGCACACATTATGGCATATTGATGGATTTTCAGCATCTGCTTGGTGACGGGAGCCGGAGCGAGAGTATACCCGAGTCTCCATCCGGTCATTGCATACGATTTTGAAAAGCCGCTTGTGATTACAGTCCTTTCCCTCATCCCGTCGAGAGAGGCTATCGATACGTGGTTGTGCCCGTATGTCAGTTCGCAGTATATCTCGTCCGAAAGGACCATGATGTCGGTTCCGCGAAGAACATCGGCAATGGGCTCGAGGTCCTCCTTGGTCATTATGGCGCCGGTTGGATTGTTGGGATAGGGAAGAATGAGCAGTTTTGTTTTGTCGGTGATTGCGGATTTCAGCTCTTCCGGCATCAGTTTGAAGCTGTTTTCCTCTTTTGTGTAAATGAAAACAGGTTTTCCTCCGCACAGCGAGGTCAGAGGACCGTAGCATACGAAAGCGGGAAGAACTATTATCACCTCATCTCCGGGTGACACAAGAGCGCGAAGTGTGAGGTCGATGGCTTCGCTTCCGCCGACTGTCACGACTATCTCGGATACTGGGTCGTAATCAAGGCCGAACCTGCGTTTGTTATATGCCGCGATCCCCTGCCTCAGCTCAAGCGTACCGCTGTTTGAGGTATAGTACGTCTTTCCTTTTTCGAGTGACTCTATTGCGGCAACGCGAATGTGCCAGGGAGTCACGAAATCCGGCTGACCGACCGTAAGTCCAATTACGTCTTTCTTATCGTTCAGAAGATCGAAGAATTTCCTTATCCCGGACGGCTTGATCTCCTGTACGGTCTCGGAAAGGATTTTCGTATAGTCAATCATCAGAAATCGATTCCTCTCTCATCAACCGGGACAGCTCCGTAAATAATGTTGTTGTCCTTGTATTTTCTGAGCATGAAATGAGTTGATGTTGATATTACGTCCTCTATCGTGGAAAGTTTCTCTGCAACAAAGAACGCGACTTCGCGCATGGTTTTTCCTTTGATGAAAACAGCAAGGTCAAAACCGCCCGACATCAGATAGAGTGATTCCACTTCCGGATAGTTGTATATTTTTTCGGCTATATGATCAAACCCTTTGTCTCTCTGGGGAGTTATCTTGAGCTCGATCATGGCACTTACATATTCACGGTTTGTTTTGTCCCAGTCTATCTCGGTGTGGTATCCGAGAATGACACCTTCTTTTTCGTATTCTTCTATCATTTTCTTTATATCGCCGACTTCTTTGCCAAGCATTAGTGCGATCTGTTCGTGTGAGAGTCTGGCGTCATTTTCAAGCAGTTTCAGAAGTTCTATCATTTCGAGTTTTCTCCTCTGTGAATTTTTTTAAGAATATTGTCGAGTGACAGTCCGTATTTTTCTGCTATGTCTCTTGCATAGCTTCTTCCGTCGGGTTTTTCCCGGCGTATTTTAAAGTTTCTTTTCCCACTGTCTATTGCAGCGACAAGATTATCGACTCTGACACCACCGCACGGACCTGTAGCGGTGTTGACAGAGTCCACCGCGGCAGCGAGGTCATGAAGATGGGTTGAGAATATGCCGCGGCATTTTACAAGAGAAAATCCCTCGAGCACTTCAGAGGCAATATACGCGCCTTCGAATGAACCCGTTGATGAAAGAGATTCATCAAGGAGAACGAGGCTGTATTCCGTTACTTCTTCGAAGATCATACTGAGACGGGAGCATTCCTCGCCCAGGCGGCCTTTGTCTATGGTGTCTTCTCCGCCGGTCGGGAAATGTGTGAATATCATGTCCACCGGACTGATCTCGCATGATTCCGCACATACGGGCAGTCCCAGCTGAGCCATTGCGAAAGCGATGCCCACAGCGCACGTGATGACTGATTTTCCGCCTCTGTTTGGTCCGGTGAGAACATATATCATGCCGTTTTCGTCAAATGTGAAGTCGTTCGGTACGGTTTCGGTGTTGAGCTTAAGCGCAACGACAGGATTGCACAGACCTGATGCGGAAAACTTCTTTTCATACATTTTTTTCATATCAGGCGTGCAGAGCGGACATCCGACGTCCTTCAGTTTGCCTATAAGCTCGGAGGCTTTTGTGACGAATTCGATTTCCGGCATCATTTTGATGAGAAAATCGGTATTTTCAAGGACGTAATGCTGGATCACTTTTTTCCATGAACGGATGGACTGACGGTATATGTCGGTCAGGGCTCCGTTAAATGCATTGGCCATTGCGATCTGACTGTTTTCAGTCTGGGTTTTCTTGAAAGGAACGAGCGGAGCTATGCAGGTCATGTCGTCCTTTTTGAAGTCAAGACGAAGCATTTTGTTTAAAAGATCGCCGGATTTGAAAGGTTCGTTGTTTACCGACAGCACACCTGCTTTTTCGGCTCTCATGCCTGCATCGAGATTGACCCCGATCGTGATGCTTTTGATCTCTCTGACTCTTGAAGTAAGTTCATTGAGACGTTCGTTTACTTCCTTATAATAGTCACTCTCCGTCAGAGTATTGATCCTGTCGGCGAATTTCCTGAATGCAGTGCTTTTCAGTGACGGAGCGATCGGCAGCAGCTCGCTCTTCAGCATTTCCATAAGGGACGAGTAAAGTTCCACTTCGGCAATGCTGTAAAGATAATTATCCGCTGATGATCCGTCGCTTCCAAGCTGTCTGAGCTCCGTTATGTCGTTAAGGAAGGGGATCATTTTGTTCAGTATTGACGAAAGCTCCGGATTCGCGGCCATATCTTCGAATGTTTCCTGACGGTACCTTATGGTATCCGAGTCACATGTGAAATAATCTCCGATGTCGCTTGTTCTGAGATCAATGAGATAATCGATTTCAAGCTGCTTTATCGTATCGGAAGAGAGGTGTGCCTGAACACCGTGAGAGGTCATTCTTTCCGACTCGGATGAGGGATAAAGAAGACTTATATCGGACATATCCGGAATGATTTCACGACTATCCATACATTAACCTCCTGAAAA
>CACXBN010000006.1 GCA_902765885.1 uncultured Ruminococcus sp.
CCCGCATTTAACCTCGTTCACCCCGGGACTTATGGGAATCTCATCCGGCGGCCGATGGTTTTCGGCTCCATAGGTTCCAGCCTCCCCGCCGTTCTCGCCGGGCCGTCCTTCGACGGAAGTATCATGATCCCCTCTGCGTTTCATGGCCCTGCCGGATCCCGTCCGGCATTTCAGGAATTGCTTGGTCGCTCGTTCAAAACGAAGTCGTGGCGGCATTCCATACGGCTGACGCTTTCACATCCGCAAAGGGAACGTACCTGATGAATGTGTATTCAGTTTTCAGGGTCCTGTGAAGGGCCTGAAATTTACCCTTACATAGGTAGGCCACGGGAGAGGGTCAAAACGCGATTTTTTCCAAAAAATCTTTATATTTTTTTCGAAGCGACCGGATAATCTCCTGAGTTCGCCTTATAGATCGACCGACCATCAGGGCGATTTCCCGGATGCTCAGTTCTTCGATAAAAGCTTTTTGTGCAATAAAGGCGTCTCTGGCGTTTAACGTCTGGCAGAACCCGGTCCAGGTGACCAGTGCTTCCAGCTCGTCCAGCCCGTCAGTTTTTGAAATCAGAACTCTTCCGTTTGGGTCTCTCTTATCTATAGAGCAATGGCGTCGGGTTTCCGAATGGTCGTTGCGTTCTTCTTCGCGATCCATTTCCTGAAGCAGCGCGATCCATTTCTTTGACAGGCCTTCACATTCATCGGTCCCGACACCCCTTGCGGAGAGTGTGACGGTGTCGCCGTTCGCGAATACGTAGGTGTACTCAAGTTTTTCCTTCATCTCATTCCTCCTGGATTTCTGTGCTGTTGCCGGTTTCAGAAATCCAAAGTTACGGATAGTGGTCGCTGCCGGGCCTTCTCATTCTCATAAGCTGTCCCTCATCCCCGGCGGTATGGACAAGGGTGCTGATGGAGAGCTAATTCAGCCTGCAGCCTGAAAAAGTGCGCAGCGAAGGAAGGCTCCTGATCGCCGTTTCAAGAGGAATTCTCTTGAAAGACAGCCATATCAGCATCCTTGCTCTGTTGCGCACCAGGGCCGGTTATGTATTTGTTTGGGGAAATGTGTGGTCAGTTCCCTGTGACAGTTATGATTCTAGAGAAGTTTTCATCCGCGGCGATCCGCACTGCATCCGTTTTGATCCGTTTTGATCCGCGGCGATCCGTTTTCATCCGCCTTCATCCGTTTTCATCCGCGACGATCCGTTTTCATCCGTTTTGATCCGCTTCGCAGTGGTGCAGTAGTAAAGCGTTTGGAGCATATAAAAGCAGATCGCTTGTAGATTCTGCTTTTATATGTTCCCTTTGCTTATAATGTCGTATAAAGTTGCAGGACGGTTGAATGATAAAGTAGAATGAAATTACCGGATCTTTATTAACGTCGCTAAGAAAAGATAGCGGGCTTACATTTTATGGATGTAAAAAGCCGGGCGGTATTGAAATTCCAAAAACAATTAGAATAATCGGTAGAGAAGTGTTTTCGTATAAGAGAAGCATTTAAATGTTCCGGTAATTTGGGAAAGCGACATGTCGCACGGACTTAAAGTATTTGCGGAAAGCGGCATATTAGCAAATAAAACATTTGATGAGTTCCTTGCAGAAGCTCATGAGCATAAAGCAATGGAATGATATCCATGGCGTTTGACTTTGTGATTCTCTCTTTAGACGGCATCGTACAGATCTCCTTCGAAGATGTTATACCTCAAAAACTCATCGATGCACTTTTCTCTGGAAGTACCAATAAACGCGGAGTCGCCGACGTAATAAGGCTGCTCCAGTTTTATATTCCGAATATCGTTGAACTTATCACACAGAGGAATATCGTTCTTTTTGCTGAGATAATCAACCGTCGCAACCAGATATAAAGCTTTCAGATAGTCCTCGTGGCGCATATATGTAGATACTTCATCGCCTTCTACCGTTTGAAGGATCAGATCCAGCTCGTTTTGCTTGATTCGATGATGTAAGTTGTTGCGAAATGTCTGAAAGTCTTCTTTCTCATAAACGATCTCATCCGGACGATATCCGAGATATCTGGCTAATTTGGCAACCGTTTGATAAGAACAGTCCCCGATATCGATCTGGCCTTTTATGATCGGATAAAGGGTCGCATAGGGAATATCGCTCTGAACGGAACATGCGCGGATGTTTGTGTTTCTTTTTTTCAGTTCTTTTTCGAAATTCACAGAGCCAACCCCCTTTCTGAGATCTTTTTCTATATATTATCGGTTAACCGATAATTATTCAAATTCTTTTTCAATAAGGGGGATGGTCTATTAACAAAAGACACCTTTTATGACGAGGAAATTCCAGTTACGAGTAGGGGCCTCTGAGTAGATCTTTGAGAGCCCCTGGATGTCCTCGGCAGTCTCGATGTCGTATTCCTGCAGGAGCTGCTGGACGATCTGACGCTTTCTTTCGGTCATCTGAACTTTATAGATGGGTTTCTTTTCTCTTCTTGCCATAATAAAGGCCTCCTGTGATCAGTGTATATCACAGGAGACCTTGAAGGAATTCCTAGCTCCGTTTTTACAGAAAAACTTTCAAATTCTCGTGGTTTCCAGAGAAAACGTCATGACGGTCGGTATTCGTTAATAACGCACCGGATCACCTTTAAAACCGAGTGCTTTGATTTCATCAAGCCAACATTGATATGGTTTAAGCTCCTCATTCCACCAATTCTCATGAGCAGGCGTCATTGTTACCACAACATACATTCCGATTCTTACATCTGCATTTGTCATTGGCTCAAGGGTACTTAAATCTGTCAAACATATTCCGTCCGGTGCAGTTAAATATACTTTGCCTTCTTCATCCCGCAGCTGAAGGTTTTCGTTTTTGAAGTCAATCAGGTATTTTTTTCCATCTTCGCCCTTGACTACTGTGGTTCCGCAATCAAATCCGCCTACGATTCTCTGCTCGATTTTTTCAACTGTTCCACGACAGAATTCCCTTACTTCGGTCACCTTTTTTAATTCATCAACAATGTCCGAACTGCTTGCTATTGCTGAGAAATAGGCCTTTCCGATTTCTTGTGCCTTTGAAATGCATCCCGGCACAAGTGCTTTTTTCATGTCCTCTTTATTTACGCCCCACGTAGAAAAACCGATTCTCATGTCGTAAAGCTGACACATTTGACGGGCAATTTGTTCTCCAGACTTGTCATTAATGGGATATACTGCGAGTTCATCACCTTGCCATGATCCCAGCCCCATCGGTGTCGGCGGGTATCCAAAATATGTGGTCAGGGTTGTATTCAGTTCAGGGCAGGCACGGCCGTTATTGTCACTATCGACAATTGAAATTCTTTTATCGGGATCTTTGTCGGACATGATCGCTACCTGAATTGGAACAAAAGTGTTATGTCCGCCCATTTCTCCAGAGGTTAAGTATTTCACCTCCCGGTTTTTTTCACTTTTAAAAGCTTTCTGAAATGCTTTAAAAGCATACACGCCATCTGGGCCAAACATAGGTTTACTCGGATCCAGCATTGCTACGGGTGAACCTAACGCACATACGGTGGCTGCATATTCATCATCCGCAATTTCGTCAACGTCAAACAGATTCACTTCAAGGCTGTATCCCAATTCTTTTGTCATTTCGAGCATCTGCAAACCTAGTTTCATTGATCCACCGCCACCGGAACCAAGGAATGTTGCTCCGTATAATATCTGTCGTATATCTTTTTCATATAGTTTTCTCACACCGCACCTCCTTGAAAAATCATCTTCCCCCGGCAGCTAATGTAACTGCCGGGGATCAGACTTTTGAACAAATTAAATTCTATTGATTCGTTCTACATTGATGTGAAGAGGGATTCTATAGAAAAACCACAACCTTATTCTTGAACCGCCACTTGATCAAATCCGATATGACCGCCGGTATAGCCGATGTTGTCCATGCATTCTGCCCATACATCCCACCACTTGGTTCCGTTGATAAACCACTTGGGATCCACGCGGATGACGCCTACGGCAATCTTCATGCCGACTTTAGCGTCAGCGTTTGAAAGCGGCATACGGGGACATGCATTCGGATCTCCGTTCGAATCAATGCAGTACATCGTAATCAGATCGGGAACCGTCATCATATCAACAAGTCCGTCACCGTCCTTTTTTTGCAACAAGAGATTTTCATTCTGATAACGGATATAGTAGGTTTCTCCGGTCTTGTCGCTTTTCACAACCAACGTACCGAAGTCAAACCCATTGCGGATCTCGGTGATAATGTCCTGAATCGTCCCCTTACAGATGACTTTTGCATCGATGATGCCGTTTCGTGTCAATTCCTCGAACATTTCAGAATCAGCCGCATTTGAAGTCCGCAGGAACTTTCCGATTTCTTGGGTGAGAGTCATCGTGCCGCAGCAAAGCTTTTCCTTCATCATTTTCTTATCGACAGGCCAACCATAGATGCCGACCATGTTACCGAACATTCCGGCAATATCACGGCTGATGTGTTCGGCAAGGACTGCATCGCAAGAATCGGCAAGCTCAACTGCGATTCTGTCATTTTTACCGTTTGCCAGACCAAAAGGCGAACAGGGACAGTCGTTTACGTTGAGCAGTAAGGTCTGGATTGCAGGTACCGCGCGACCGGAACCGTCAACGTCAACCGCCGGCTTTCCTGATTGCAACGCAAGCAAGAAGGGAAAGAAGCTTGAGAACCCGCCAAGTTCTACGGCATAGTTATACTTGAGCTTGATCTGATTCTTAGTGCATAGCTCCTCAAGAACCTCAAAGGTATTGGAAGCGTATTGTGAAAAATCAACTTTTACAATTGCTGCCGGCGCACCCAGACCGGTACCGGAGGCGGCAAACGCGTCCTCTTCCATTTCATCAACAGACAGCAATTCGACCTCCATAGGAATATCCGGATGATGTTTTTCAAAGGATTCCAGTAATTGAATGCCAGACCGGATAGAACCACCGCCGCCTCCGCCCAGTAGTGTAGATCCCCAGATGACATCCATCATTCCCTGTCTATCTACGATTCGACTCATGATAATCCTCCCTAGATTTATGGTTTAATAAAAGCTCATAATCTATTTTTCAAAGCCCGCACAGTACGATTATTGTGCAGCGGGTTTATAAACTCCTTTTTTCGTGACGGCACTCAGCACAATCAATACTGCCAGTGTTACGATCATCGAGAAGATAGAAGTGCCGATGTAGGAGGTGATGCCTGCTGCAAATCTGCTATATGTAGCAAGAAGTCCGCAAACAATACCGGCGAGTGTTGCAATACATGGAATCAGGCGGAACATAGGCATTTTGTCTGCGTTTTCGAAGGCGTATAAGCCGCTTTTTCGGTTGAAAATCCAATAATCGCCAATGATCGCAGCTCCGAACGGAGGGATAAACACACCGAGGATACTGAGGAATCCAACAAAGTAATCGACAAGGCCAAGTGCACCGACGATTGTTGCCAGAACACCAAAGATTGCCGTCAATAGCCAACGAGGAACCTTATTGGTTCCAATGGCATTTGAAATACCGAGGACAGAACTATACAGGTTGTTATCGTTTGTAGACCAAGTTGCAATGATTAGTACGATACCTGCAAAAAGTCCCAAGTGTACTTTGTTGATAAACAAATCACTCAAATCGGAGGTTTGGAAGGCATTTGCGAAATATGCGCCGAGAATCAAGATTGCGCTGTAGCAGACACAAAAACCTAACCAGCAGCCGATAACTGCATCTTTCGGCCTTTTGGAGTAGCGGGAAATATCTGGCACATAACAGGAAGCGGTTACAAAAGAGCCGATAACTGTTGTCACGGCAGCGGGGATCGTCATCATGCCTGCATGCGACGCAAATGATGCAGAGACTTCAGACATGGGAACATTCTTGATGCCAATGAAAAATGCCACGAGGACCATTATAAAAAGTAACGGTACGCCGATGTTAGAGAGCCACTTTATTCCTTTAAAACCGATGATCGCAGTGATGCACATCAAAAGACCGCCGACAATTGACCATCCGGTCACAGTCCATCCCTTGCCGCCAAACATTTGAACGATATTGACTGCTGCGCCTCCGAAGTAGTGGCACTGGTAACCAAACCAGCCAAAATTGGAAGCAGCTATGACCAGACCAAAGATTTTTGCACCATAAGTACCAAGACCGAATCTTGCCGTAACTGTTGCAGTTAGATGTAGCTTTGCACCGACCACACCGATCAGTGAGCCGACCAGTGCTAAAACAGCAGTGCCAAATAGAACAGCAGTTACTAGGGACTTAAAATCCATTGAAGTGCCAAGCATACCGCCAATGGAGAAAGCAATCAAGCAGAACGCGATTCCTGCCCAAATCATTGCTTGAGAATACCAATGGCCGGTTTTTGATTCCGGTACAGGCTTAGTTTCATAATCTTCAAATAAGACTTTATCTACTTTATTATTATTCTCTGCCATTTTTTCTTCCTTTCCCAATGTTCCGGTGAAATAGTATTATGTGTGCCTTGGTTTAATGCACAGGGGGTTTCATATAAGTCAGTCTACTTTGCCGGAATCCCATCTTTGCATAAACTTCGCACATCTTCAGTGCGCACTGTGCAGCCTCAAAAACCGGCACATCATAACCGGCTTGAAGGAGACGATTTTTAAGGCTTTCGGCAACCCCAATAAAACCTGTGCACCCAAGAATGATTGCCTGGGCGCCATCTTCTTCGATACTTTTCATGCTCTGCTTGTAAAGTGCTTCGATGATTTTCTCGCCGTTGTTCAACTGATCTACCGGAATATCAACTGCGCGCACGTTGACAATTCTGTCGTTCAGGTGTGCCTTGGCTATGTTTCCCTTCATTAAAGAAATGATGTTTGACATGACAGTCACGATGCAGATTTTGTCTGCAAGCCCCAGCGCAAAATGTGCTGCCGGTTCAAATCCGCCAAAAACGGGAATGTTTACAAGTTCACGCGCTGCTTTCACAGCGGGATCTCCGAAGCAATCGATGAAAATTGCATCGTATCCAAGTTCTTCTGCTTTTTGACAGTAGTCTAATACACTTGGTCCAGCCAGAGCCTCGTCGTACTCGCTTTCGATGGTATGAGGACCATACTTGGCCGCACCGCCGGGCAGTGCTTCTCCCGGCCGTCCGGTAGTGGTGATTCCATAACCGATCTGCCAGACATCTACCACCGTTTCCTTTTCCAGGTAATTATTCATATAGTTCAGCATTTTCTCTGACACAATACCTGGTGCGGTAACCGGGAGCAGGTTTAAGATTCTGACGTCTTTTTTTGCGCGCCGTTCCATTGCTTTTCTCACCCCCTCTGTTTGTTACAAAAACTCTTGATATCAGTTGTTAAGAACTCCATATATAAAAAAACTGATACAAATTAAGAATAGCAGTCCGAAGAATTCTGATAAAAGAAATAAAAAGGACAAAAATCAAGACCGACTTTTGTCCTTTTAGAGAATTTTTCAAAAACGAATCAGATGTTATCGTTAAAGCGTATAAAAATCAAATTCTATTCAAACTAACCCTTCTTTTAACCGCAGAAGAAGGGCGGCCTGATAGAGTGACCCGACTTCCGGCACACGAGTGATTCGGTGTCCGAGGCAGGACTCGATTTTTCGGATTCGATACTTGATTGTGTTGAGGTGTAAAAACATATATTCGGCAGTGGTGGTCAGAGAACACTCGGCGTCGAGCAGATAAACCTGAGCGGTTTTGACCAACTCAGCGCGAAGAGTACTGTCGGAAAAAGGCCGAAGTAATGGCGCGGTCATCGCATCAACAGCGGAAAGGTCTGTTATTTTCGCAAGCGCATCTAAAAGAAAGAGAATTTCTCCGCTTGTGATTGACCTTCGATGTGGGAAGACGGTTGGAATGACTTGGCGGCAATGCAAACAGTTCTGGTAGAGCGTATTCATATCGAATGCCCCCTCCGGGTTGCGTTGCGAGACAGATCGGAGCGGAATCCCCTTATCTGCAAGTTCAGCCAGAATAGACGGAAGCCCATCTCCGATATCGGCATCTGCAGTAAGAAGGATTATCGTTTCGTCAAAAACATCGAGAATCAGATCTTTTCGATAACCGGCGAACGCTTCGCTCAAGGCCTTTGCGGCCTGTTGAAGAAGCTCATAATCTCTGGTGCTCGGGTCTAAAAAGAGGAGGTGTGTATAGCGCAGTGTCTCTGGGTGGATACGAAGCGCTGCCGCAGCGCGGCGGGCGTGGGTGAATTCTCCATAAATGATGGAACTGATGAGACGGCGGGAATCAATGCGGCCATAATCCTTTGCCCAGAGATTGATATATGTCCTTACAACCAAGGAAATCTGCCTTGCCCACTCTGTGGGTACTGAGGCCATCTCCCGTACAATCAGTACAAAAAGGTATGATTGGCCGATCCGCAGTATTTCGCCTGAATAATAAAAAGTATCGTCACCAAATACAATAGAGGACTGCACCGACTCGGGCAAAGCCTCCGGAAGTTGATTCATAATCGCGTCAATGGGAATTGTCCGCCCATGCGGCCATTCGGAAGAATCAAGTACTTGTCGTGTTTCATCAACTAAAAAAATGGAGCACTGTACCTGATCGCGGAGAGCTTGCAAAACGGTATTAATGTTGCGCTTGGGTCGGGGAGTGTCAGAAAGCAATTCCATGACGGTTGTTGTAAAAGAAGACTCTTCGCGGCGATCACGGATGATTGCCTCTGCGACCTCAATGATAACGTCACTATATTGGAGATCGACACGGTTTTCCGGCATGACGATAAGAGGCATCTTGAGTTCGTCACATAGTGAGATCACACGGTTGTCGATACGCTTTAGTATAGCGCCGACGTAAAAAAGTATGACGGCAACTTCTCCGGCTTCAGAGATGCGGCGAATGCTCCAGCATTGTTTGTCGACATTGTCCTTTGCATCCATGAAAGCGGTAATAAATATTTCATGGCTGTAATGGTGGGACCGATGAGGAAAGTTTTGACCGGTTTTTTGCGGATCGATGGATTCAAGAACGCTGATGGAAGTGACGATATGACCGAGACCGTTCTTTCCAGCGACCACGTGGGCTTGCCGAAGAGATGGTAGCTTCAGCAGATCGGCGATGGTAACACTCATGAGAACCTCCAAAGTGTTGTACCTGCATCACGCGGCGGAGATTGCTTACCAGACACATTATATGATAGGCTAATAAAGCCAATGAATCAATATGGAAAATGCAAATAAATTGTCTAAATAGACAAAAAATTTAGAAAAGAACTGTGAAGAATTACGTATTGCAGTGAAGTGACTACAGAACGACGGTGGTATGAAAAAGGAGGCGTGGAGAATGAGAAAAATGTCATATGAAGGAAAAGAACAGCAGCTGTTTCGGAATTTTGAACAGATATGTGCGATACCGCGTGGCTCAGGAAATTATGCATTGATAAATGAATACCTAGTTCGTTTTGCAGAAGAGAGGGGCTTTTTTGCAATGGCAGATAAATTCGGAAATGTTTTGATAAAAAAGCCCGCTTCTGCCGGAAGGGAAGAGGAGCCGACGACAATCCTTCAGTCGCATCTTGATATAGTGTGCGCGAAGGAGGACGGGATCGAATTCGATTTTGAAAAGGATCCGATTATTCCCATAGTGACAGACGATGGATGGATTACTGCACGAGGGACAACACTTGGTGGTGATGACGGGATTGGTGTCGCAATGATGTTGACAATACTGGAAGACAAATCACTTTCGCACCCACCGCTTGAAATGGTATTTACTGCGGATGAAGAGGACGGAATGAAGGGAGCCTTTGGCTTTGACAGTTCACTCCTTTTTGGAAAACGGATGATCAATTTGGACTCGGAATTTGACGGTGTCTTTCTTTGTAGCTGTGCGGGTGGCGTCAATCTGTATAGCGAGCTAAAACTATCTGCCGAGAGAGCCACGGGTATTCCAATTACCGTTCGAGTCGATGGACTTCAGGGTGGACATTCTGGTGTGGAGATCCACAAGGGCCGTGCAAACGCTAACGTTTTGATTGCAAGGCTTCTTGATACAGCCTTATCAGTCTGCTCACCTTTGACACTTCGGCTCTCCTCTCTTGAGGGAGGAGTTCGGGAGACTGCCATAGCGTCGTTGTGTTGCATGGAGCTGATCGTTGCAGAGAACCCTGACGAATCAGGCAGTAGTTCGGCGGATGATCTGCGCCAAACCACTATGCGGGTGTACGGTGCGATTGTAGAAGCAGTCGGAGAGCTTTGTAGGGAGTATGCCTCAACAGATCCCGATATGTTAATTTCCGTAGATATGGGAGAACGTAAAAAAGTAGAAAACACGCTGACTGCGAATGCCACGCGGGTGGTTTCACAGTTGCTCTTCATGTTGCCGGACGGGGTACAGGTAATGAGTCCCAATCTGCAAGGACTTGTTCAGACCTCTGTTAATTTTGGTCTGCTATCCCTGAAAAGAAATACATTGACTTTTTCCAACACGGTCCGCAGTTCTGTGGAAAGCCAGAAGAGGTGGATTTGCAGAAAAATTCGAGCCGCAGTGGAATCTGTGGGCGGCACAGTCCGTGAGGAGGGAGATTATCCTGGATGGGCTTTTAATCCAAAGTCAGTATTGCTTGAGAATATGGTCGAATGCTATGAAGAGCTTTTCCAGGAAAAACCATCAGTCGAAGCAATTCATGCAGGATTGGAATGCGGTCTTTTTGCAGCGCGGGTTCCGAATCTTGAGTGTGTCTCCGTAGGACCGCAGATGGAAGCGGTTCATACACCGAGAGAAAAGTTAAGTATCCACTCCTCTGAGAAAACATTTGCATTGCTGAAGCGTATTTTGGAGAAAAGAGGATAGTCTTGAATAATGGAAACGAAGAAATGGCTGTCATACCGCATGATGTGACGGCCATTTCCCAAAAGCGGTGATATGCGGTTCGTAAGAGTTTTGTGTTATGATAACTACGCTTTTTGATAATCTAACCTGACAAACGCTTTTCCGTTCGGAAGCTGTGAATGTATGAAAAGCGACATTCTTTGGGTTGCGCAATGAAAAACTAATGAGTGGGGAGTGCTGACGTTTTTTGGACTGCTAAGACGCAATTTCAAGACTATATCCGTACTCCGAGACTTATCACAGGAAATCTAATTTACAGAAATCCTTTCACACACGGGGATAAAAGTTACACTGTCCCGGAACATAATCCAGCCCGACCTTATGCGCCTGGCTTTCCTGATCCTTCCGTTCGATCCGATAATACCGGCCGCCTTTTCGGAACTTCGATCCCGTTTGATGGAAAGAAAACGCTACGCCGTATTTCACGCATTGAATATGGGTACTGAGCGCCCAGGCATAATCCATGGTCCTGGCATTATCGCCGGACTCGCCGCCGACGGAGACGCATTCGATGATATCGTGGTACTTCTCCAGATACGGTTCGATATTGATCGCTTCCAGCATCGGCTCGTGAATGATGTGTTTGTGCCTGATCGGCAGTTCCAGAAAGACAGGCAGACGTTTGTCCGTCATGTTTTGGTTCTCGCAGGTGCAGCAGACCGTGACGTTGTCATATCCGTCACCCCAATCATCCGGAAGGCCGATCCCGAACCGGTCCGGCCGCTTTGTCACGATGAAAAACGCGAGATCCGATCGCTCTTTTATCATAGACCAGGCTTCCGGACGCCATTCGTCCGCCGCCTTATGGAAGAAATCCGACGTAAAGCAGGTATAAACGGTCCCGTCTTCTGGCTTCAGCTTATACTCTTTTTTCCGGGTCTTTTTTAATGGCAAGTCGAAATTCGCCGTTTTGGTTACGACGGATGAGTCTTTCCCGAACTCCGAATCACGGCGATAGACGTAGCAGTGGGCACAGCCGGGAGAGATCTTCGTGCAGCCGTGCCAGGGATTCCACATCGGCATGGGCAGGCCCCCTAATCTTCGTCAATGGCTTTTCTCAAGGCATCTTTCTCCCGGTTCCGGTCATACTTCGTTTTCATGGCAAAAACTGCCCCGGCGGGCAGGAGAGGACGTTCGTGATCGCCTTTGATTCTGGTGACGACTTTTACGCCGTTCACTTTTTTTACTTTATGCTTTTTCATGACAAGCCTCGTTTCAGGAAGACGGTTTCATTGTGGCAATTTCGCGGAGCGCTTCGGGGATCGTTTCTTTCATCATTTCGATCCCGACTGCGAGAATGGCTTCTTTTTTGCGCTCGCTCATCTGTGTATGACCGATCTTCAGGTTCATCGCGATCACATAGTCCTTGTAACCGCCGCTTCCGTCATATTTCCTGTCCAGAATTTCAAAATAGA
>CACXBN010000007.1 GCA_902765885.1 uncultured Ruminococcus sp.
ATTCCGCATAATCCTTCATTACCGAAACCACCTCGATCGTTGCCATAAGGCACGCGTCAAATGTGATAAAATCAAATTTTCTTTTCATTTCGGCTTCATCGAGCGCATCCTTCAACTCCTTGAGAGACAAAGAATCAAAGTAAAAGTTCTCATCAAAGCAAACACCTTTCGCAGAGCCGCCGCCGTGGTCCCAGAGTATAAGCATATTGTTTGTCGTACGGTACTTTTCCAGCCCCCATTTGAGAAAATCCGAAAGTGTCTCACTTTGACCCATGTTAAGTTGGGAGAGCGTATCGAGAAGTATGAGCTCGCCGTGCTTTATTTCATACCGCTGCGCCGCCGTGCTGCTGATTCCGTGGGAGCGCCAGGTCTTGGCACCTCCGGTCTGGATGACGATATTTAAATTTCCTGTGTCAGCGGAAAGGATCTCGTCGATGTTTTTTCCGGCAAGCCCCTGTTTTGTCTCAAGGTTCGAGCCGCACATATAGATGAACAGCGTACGACCGTCGGTAAGCTCGGGCTCGTCCGGCACCGTCTGCGTTTCGGTATCGCTCTGCCCGCCCGCAGGCTTGTCGCAGGACGACATCGCCAGCATGGATAAGAGAACTAAACAAAGCAACAATATTGAGAGAATCTTCTTTACCATACCTGTTTCTCTTACTTTTAATTATGATTACATTCTTTATTATTAATTGTACCATATCTTTGTGGCAAAATCTATCTTTATCGATACTTGCAGCAACGAAAGAAAACATGACTATCGTCTTTCTCCTTGAATGATCCACTGCCTTTTCTTTGTGGAAAGCGGTATATCGCGCACGATAAATAGGTGTACCTGACGAAAAAAGGCAGCCGCAGCTATGGAAGAGATAAGGAATAGACCCGCACTGCAAAACGAAAAACGGTGTAACCTGTTCTGATTACACCGCGTCCTTTCTCAACTGTCCATAATAGGACTTCGAAAATCCGTGTTATTTTTTATTCAAGTTTTTTTCTTCGGCTATGTCAGGATCAGGTTCACCGTGTTCCAGAGCATTGAATTTCTTTATATACATCACAAAATATCCGATTCCCGCCCAGAGGACCGCAAACATTCCGAATCCGCATATAGCCCAGATTATCCACTCATCTGCGTTTCCTCTGAGGACAAACAATGCGATAATGGTAAGGTCTATGAAGAATGAAGCCCATTTTCCGAATGGTTTTGCCGCGGTGACAAGTTTGGTTCTTATGAGATATATAAGGCCTGCAAGCCCCATAAAGAATTCTTTTATTATGAGTGCAATGAAAAGTATTAGAACAGGTGTTCCCTTTCCTATCTGAAAATATCTGATAACTATACACAGCATCATTCCGAGCTGAAGGATCTTGTCTGCTATCCCGTCAAGTCCTTTTCCGAAATTCGAAACAAGGTTGTATTTCCTTGCGATTCTTCCGTCAAAGAAATCAGTTATCATCGACAGGACCAGAAATACCAGTGAGAGTATGAAGCAAAGGTCGGTTCCTATGCAGTAAAGCACCACTACCGGTATGATCAGAGCAATACGCAAAAAGCTCAGTGCATTAGGAAGATACTTCCACACTTTCGGATTTTCCATCTCACAATCATCTCCTTCTGAACTGTGTTTAATGTCATTTTATATTTATTCTGTTCTGAGAGCCACCACGGGGTCTTTCTTTGCAGCACTTCTTGAGGGAATAAACCCGGAAATGAGGTTCAGCAGCACGCTGATGAGGATAAGTGTTACAGCCGCGGGGATAGTGAGGTTCGTTTTCAGGTTCTGCAGCCCCGTAAGCGCCTGCAGTATCCTGTCAATAGGAATGCACATGAGGTATGTGATAGCAACACCAAGCACACCGGATATAAGTCCTATTATAACGGTTTCGGCATTGAACAGGCTGGAAACATTTGCCTTTGACGCGCCTATGGCACGAAGGATACCTATTTCCTTGGTTCTCTCCTGAACGGATATAAGCGTTATGACGCCTATCATTATTGCCGAAACTATGAGTGAGACGGAAACGAATGCTATGAGCACATAAGTGATGGCATCGATTATTACCGTTACTGAAGTCATTATGAGACCGACATAATCGGTATATTTGATCTTCTGGGTTTCATCCGCACCGTCATTGTATTTATCTATTTCAGCCACTATGGCATCTTTGTCCGCAAATGTTGCAGCATACAGATTCACACCTGACGGATTGTCAATATCGACTATACCGAGAGTTTCAAGGTTTTCTTCATATGATGTGGGTGCAAATTCAAGGAATTCATCATAGAACCCTGCCAGCTCTTCGTCTGTGTATTCGCTGAGTTCCGAGTCAAACATAGAGAGGATCTGATCCGGAGGGAGCTGCATGAACTGCTGAGCTGTCTGCATGGCATACTGAGTCTGATAGTTGTTTTCAAGAGCCTGACGGTAATATGCAAACAGGTCTTCATCACTCATTGAAGCTACATATTCCTTCAGTTCCTCAGGACCCATTCCGGTCTGTGCAGAAACTGACTGCACCATCATCTCTTCTATCTGTTCTCTCGTGACATTGGCCATGATGCCGTCGACATATTCCTTGACCTGCTCTTCGTTCGGCTTACTCTTGATCCTCACAAAAAGCATGGATTTTTCGGTATCAGAGAGAGATTCAACATGTGAAACAAATTCACTTGCTTTTCCGGCGTCATCTATTTCCCCTTCATCCGGTTTGAACTTTAGACCGGTGAAGATATCCTTGTCACTGTCTTCAAGCTGCGCAACAGCTGCAGGGGATTCGGATGTGTGTTCGATTATATATTCTGTGAGAGCTTTTGTGTAACCGATCGTTCCGGTCAGCATTGAAGAAATTGTCCTTCCGCTGGGACGGATGATTCCGCTCACTTTGAGTTTAACTGCATTGTCATAAAGGAACTTCAGACCTGCATCGGTTTCCCTCAGATCGGTATATATACCCTTGGTCTCGTCGTATGAATAACAGTCTGAAGACAGGATGAACCTGAAATCAGTATTTGCTATCTCTTCATAAGTCCAGCTGTGGGAAACATTTTCAAGTTTAGTTCCGTTCAGTGCAACATCTATTATCTGAAGCATTTCGCTTTCAGGCTTAAGTCCGAGTGCATACAGAGTCATATCGGAAATCTCATTGTTCTCGTCGACCACTATGACTATCTCATTGTAGTCATTCGGCCATGTTCCGTATATAACATCATACTGCTCTTCGAGAAGAGGATTTATGAGTTTCCCGTCAGTACCGGCAAGCATCTCCTGCCAGATTCCGCTTCTGCCTCCGCCTGGAGACATCATTGAGAAGAGATTTGCGCCCCCTCCGAAGCCTGAATTTCCGGTTGTTCCCTGGGTTACCTGGTTTGCGGCAGATGTTCCGAGGCCTTTGGAAATGAGACCTCTCATCATCTGGCTGAGATCCGTTTTAATTATCTCTCCGTCGACATTCTTCGTATAAACGTTGAGATCCGATGAGTAAGAATAGCGAACGCTGCTGAGGCTCTTTGCGAGAACACTGTCCTCTTTTTCAAGTTCGCCGTCGATAAATTTTTTGAAAGATTTCAGATCATTCTGGCTTACTTCGATGTTGGTAATTGACCTTGCCATATTATACATGGCAGATGCCTGGTATACGGCATCATTTTCGTGTTCTGTAACACTTTCAGCTGAATCCAAGAAAGTCTCGATAAGCGATGAGAAGTCCGCATGCTGAGACTGTATCGAGAGAGGATAAGACGAAAGAGCATCTTCCTGTACGGAACTGATGAATGATGTAGTCCCCTGTGATACTGCAAGTATCAGCGCTATTCCGATTATTCCTATGC
>CACXBN010000008.1 GCA_902765885.1 uncultured Ruminococcus sp.
TAATGTGGTCGAATCATCGCTTATTAATGAAAAAATACTCATTTGTTCTTCTAGAATGCGGACTCGGCCATTAGTGAATTTTCTATTGTGATGCCCGTCAGTTTTTCGTAATCCACGACAACATCATCAAGAAATGATTCGATATATTCAACGAATTTTTTCTCAGCTACTTTATCGTCAAAATTCTCGAAGAAATCCCGGTTTGCTTTGTCTGACCAGGGAGCTGTCTGCATCGGCATCCTGACAACAAAATGAGTTCCCTGGGATGATTCGCACTTTCCCCACTGTCCCACATAAAGCGAAAATGCCAGATCGACCACTTCATCGATAAACTCCATGTCAGATGTCAGATAATATCCGTTTTCGTAGAGTCTGTCTTCCGAGAACGCTTCATATATTTCGGTGAAATTCCCTCCTGACCCCAGAGATGTCTCAATTGCATCGATCAGTTCTTTTTTAGCCCGGAGTTCTTCATCGGAAAGAGCAACCCTTGACTGATTTCCGTCGCTGTCGTATATCGGGTTCCCGTCTGAGTCGGTGGCATATTTGTATTTGTCATTGACGTAAATATGAAGGATTCTGGCATAGTGAGTGTTAAGATAATCGTATTTGTCGCTGTCTGAAGGATACAGTTCCTGACCTTTGGATGTCAGAGAACTTCTGAGGTCATATGCTTTTTCGTCACGCAGATAAACGGTTTTAAGTATATCGGGATTTATGCCGTATTTTTTAAGTGCCTTGCTCAGGTTTTCTTCTTCTCCTTCATAGTTCCAGTAAAGCAGGCTGGATATGTAGTCGTCAACGCTTTCTACGGTTTCTGTGTCGAGTTCCATACCGGCATTATTAAAAAGTTCCTCGCATATTGCCGTTCTGGCAACGTTTTCTATGACCTCACGGAACAGTTTCTTTTCCATGGTTTCACCGCTTGCTGAAACAGATGTGAAATACTCATGGGTATTTGAAAAATTCTTGTAAGTTTTCGAGAAAACGGTTTTATATTTTGCAAGATAGAACCTGAATTCTCCGACTGTGATCGCCGTGTTGCCGAAAGATATCGCTATTTCGCTGTCTGATGTTTCGCTGACACTTCCTGGGTTTTGCTCACGCTTTTCGCATGCACTAAGAAAAAGAGACGACAAGCACAGAAAAGCCAATATAAGAGCGGTCAATGAAATACTTCTTTTGGTCATTTTTCCTCCGGATCCGATGATTTTTCAGGCTTTTTGGCTGAAAAATATTTTTCAAGCAGTTCTATGAGAAATTCTGTGTTGCGTGATTTCGGCTTCATTTTCATGGCAACGTAAGGCTCTTTCCCGGGAATTAGCCTTACGCCCAGAGTCGGGTAAGTCATGTGTATGGTCTGTATCGCCTGAAAATCGAATTTGTCGGAATAGAGCTTTATTACTCCGTTCTCTTCCCATACTTTTTTCAGTCCTGACTGCTGGCCCAGGGCGCGTATTCTTGCTATCCTGCATAGATTTACTGCCTGTGAATTCGGCTCGCCGTAACGGTCGCACATTTCCCCGATTATATCGTCATAATCTTCTTCACTGCGGATCCTGGCTATTCTCTTGTACATATCCATTCTCTGCGGAGGAGATGCTATGTACGATGATGTCAGATATGCATCGCACTTTATGTCCACGATGCATGGCGGAAGCTCTTCTTTGAGCTTTTCTCCCTTTTCTTCTATGACAGCTTCTTCCAGGAGCTTTATGTAAAGATCATAACCGACAGCGTCCAAATGGCCGTGCTGTTCTGCACCGAGAAGGTTTCCCGCTCCGCGTATTTCCAGATCCCTCAGCGCAATTCTGAAACCTGCACCGAATTCAGCATATTCTCTTATGGCGGAGAGCCTCTTCTCTGCTATCTCGGACAGCTGCTTTCCTTTTTTGTATGTGAAGTATGCAAACGCCTTGACGCTTGACCTTCCCACTCTTCCTCGGATCTGATGAAGCTGTGCAAGTCCGTATTTGTCTGCATCTTCTATGATAAGCGTGTTTGCATTCGGAATATCGACACCTGTTTCTATAATCGTCGTGCAAACCAGTATGTCGATTTCACCCTTTACGAGCATTTCCCAGATGTCTTCTATTTCATCTCTATCCATTCTTCCGTGCGCAACCGCGATCCTTGCATCCGGAACGGCTTCCTGGATCCTGTTGGCTGTCGAATAAATAGATTCGATTCTGTTGTGAAGATAGAACACCTGTCCGCCGCGCCTGAGTTCTCTCCTGATGGCTTCATTAATGAGACCTTCGTCAAATTCCATCACGTAAGTCTGAACCGGCGAGCGCAGCCCGGGAGCTTCTTCCAGAATGCTCATGTCCACGATTCCGCCCATGGACATGTTTAAGGTTCTCGGAATCGGAGTCGCTGTGAGTGTGAGCACGTCTGCATTGACAGCCAGTTTTTTGAGTTTTTCCTTCTGCCCGACTCCGAACCGCTGCTCCTCATCGATTATAATAAGACCGAGGTCATTGAAACTGATATCCTTTGAAAGAATCCTGTGAGTTCCTATGGCTATATCACAGTCTCCCCTCTGGATCTTCCGAACGGTCTGGTCATTTTCCTTTTTAGACTTGAAACTCGAGAGCATTTCAACAGATACCGGGAATGAGCGGAATCTTTTCTGAAAAGTCTGATAATGCTGATACGCAAGGATCGTGGTGGGAACCAGAACGGCAACCTGTTTTCCGCTCATGACAGCTTTGAAGGCCGCTCTCAGGGCAACTTCTGTTTTGCCGTAACCCACATCACCGCAAAGAAGCCTGTCCATTGGATACGGTTTTTCCATATCTCTCCTGATGTCGTCTATTGCATTCAGCTGGCCGTCTGTTTCCTCATATTCGAATGAATCCGCAAACTCTCTCGACAGCGCATCATCGGGATCGAATTTTATGCCCTCCGTGCGTCTTCTTCTGGCATACAGTTCAATGAGGTCTTTGGCCATCTCCTTTGCCGATTCCTTGGCTTTTTTCTTTGCGCGTATCCAGTCGTTTCCTCCCATTTTTGAGAGTTTCACGACACCGTCTCCGCCTCCGCCGATATATTTTGATACATGGTCAAGCTGATCTACGGGAATAAAAAGCTTATCTGTTCCTGCATATGTGATGTGGATATAGTCCCTTGTGCTTCCTGCGGTAGTTATGGTTTCGAGTCCCATATATTGTCCGATTCCGTAAATATCATGAACTACGATGTCGCCTACATTGAGGTCGGCATAAGACAATATTGCTTCTGTTGCCTTGTGTTTCGCTTTCTTCGGCACTCTCGGAATCCTGCCTTTTGAAGGCCTTGAGGCATCTCTTGAAAAATTCATGAGAATGAATCTCGGGTTTGTTAATTCGTATCCGCCGATAAAAGAACCGTTTGAGAAAATCACCGGGCTTTTTCCTTCGGGGAGGCTGAAGTCTTCACGTTCGGCATTGGCTACGGTGTATCCGTATTCCGCAAAGAATTTCATAAGGTCCGATTTTTCGTTCTCGGAAGAGCAAAGCACCATGCAAAGATACTTTGCTTTTGTGTATTTCTGAAGGTCTTCCGTGAGAAGCTGTACGTTTCCGGAATAAGACGGCACATGCCTTGTGTCCCAAACGAAGGATGAAGAATATCTTCCGTTCTGCTGCACAAAACCGAGGGTGTTGGCTGTGATTGTGGGACCGCTTTGTCTGCTTATTATGTCCTCGTATGACAGCATGTACGGCCCGCCGTTCTGCTGAGGCATCTCGTACGCATCTGTCATGTCTGCAAGACTCTGTTCAACAAGAGCTCCCGCTGCTCTCGACCGTTCTTCTACGAACTGCGAATCGATTATTACAACGGTACCGTCGAGATAATCGAGAAGCGTTGAAGGTTTCTGGAATAAGGTCGGAAGGTACTTGTCTGCGAAATTGACGTCAAATTCATTCTGCAGAGTGGCAATTTCCGCATTGAGAACTGTTATGGCTTTTTCGGATCTGACGCGGTCTCTGGTTTTTGCGAGTTTTGCTATATGAGTCTTTATTATTCCGGTGATTTCTTCCCGTTTCGCTTTGTCGAGAATCATCTCCCTTACGGGGGGAACCAGTATCCCGGATTCCAGCATGTCGGTAAATCTTTGTGTGTCTACTGAAAATCTGCCGAGTCTGTCTACCTCGTCACCGAATAGTTCGATTCTGGTTGCAAATCCCCCTGCAGGGAAAATGTCTATTATTCCGCCGCGCACAGCGTATTGCCCGACGCTTTCGACAAGATCTACACGTGCATATCCGGCTTCCGAGAGCTTTTCGGCAAGCTTTTCCGTTTCTATGGAGGAATTGTAGTCAAGTTTCAAAGTAAGTGACCTGAGCATTTCCGGCGGCATAGTCGTCTGCAGCATAGCATCCGGTGTTGTACATATCACCGTAGGTGAGTCAGGCGATGCCAGCTGAATCATGGCAAGTATTTCCAGCCTGATTGTTTCGTAGTCGTGTGAAGCCGCAACGTTCAAAAAGCCGTATTCTCTTACGGGGAAGAATACGGAACGGAGGCCGACGGAATTCAGAAACTCGGAAAAAGACGATGCCTTTTTCGCATCATCAAATACCAGAGTGAGCGGCGTTCCTTTTTTCCCTATATCCTTTGCAAGACAGGTAAGGAAAATATATTCCGCTCCGTCGGTAAGTCCGCTTACCGAAATCGGAGTTCTGGTTCCGTATGTTTTTGCTTTTATGTTATCGCACAGTGCTTCATATTCCTTTGTGCATCTGAATATGTTGCATAATAGATTATAATTCATTAATAGACCTCATGAGTGAAGAAATCATTCTGCGGTGAATCCGTTGTATTTGCCCATTGCTTCATCGATTTTTCCGTCTGTCAGCAGTTCCACGGCTTCTGACGCTGCATCAAAAATTTTAGTCATTTTTTCCATATCGTCATCAGTTATTTTGCTAAGGACCCAGTCAGCCATCTCATAGTCGTCGGGCTTTTTCCGATACCGATCCTGATGCGCGGAAAGGCTTCCGAATCAAGATTTTCTATAATGCTCTGAAGGCCTTTCTGTCCTCCGGATGACCCGGATTTCCTTATTCTCATCTTCCCGGGTGCAAGATTCACGTCGTCCGAGAAAACAATGACTTTTTCAGGTTCAAGCTTGTAATAGTCTGCTGCTTCATAGACTGCGATTCCCGAACGGTTCATATATGTCTGAGGTTTCATGAGAAGCACTTTGTGACCTGAAATAACGCATTCTCCCGTCAAAGATGAAAAGCGATATCTCTGAATCTTGACTGAGTGTTTCTCCGCAAGCCTGTCTATGGTCATGAATCCCGCGTTATGACGTGTCATCTCGTACTTCTGACCGTAGTTTCCAAGTCCTACTATGATATATTCGATTCCTTTTGATTCCGTGATATCCTTTTTTGCGATTTTAGCGAATAATTCAAAAATGTTAGCCATTTTACACTCCGTATATAACGCCAAATGACCCGTACCGCACATGCGGCACAGGCTGAATGGTGGTTCTCTATTGTCAAATCAGCGATATTTCGTCGCCTTTTTCCATTTTGATGAGCTTGTCTCTGAATGATTTTGAAACAGGGGCCGCTTTGAGGCGGTCTACTATATCGGATGGACCGAAGAAATGCATCGGTATCGCGTGAGATATTCTGAAACTGTTCATATAATACGAGATTCCGAGAAAAGAGTACATTTCCTGCCGATTGTCCAATGGAAGAAAAGCCGTATCGATCTTGAAGTTTTTCAGTTCTTTTGTGTATTCCCTGAATGTTTTTATCATGAAGAACTGTTCGTTTTCGCTCATTCCGTCCCAGAGCCACAGATGAAGATCTCCGGCATGGAATATGTTTCTTCCGTCCAGATTCACGAGAAACGCACAGCCGCAGTCGGTTGATCTCAGCACTCTCGCTTTGAGCTTTCCGTCAAGTTTGAGTTCTTCTTCGGGAGACACGAAAACAAGATTGCAATCCCGTGCCTTCTCTGATCTTATTTTGCGTTCTATGTCATATGAGAGAATGTATTTTATATTTTCATCGCCGTCCGACAGAGAAAAAATATTTTCATTAAAGTGGTCATAGTGACTGTGACTTACGAACACATATGTTTTCTTGCCCTTTGGCACATTCGGAAGGTCTCCCTCGGAATAGTCGAAGATCAGGAAGTGGGTCGACGATTCAACCGAGAATCCGCTGTGTCCCAGGCATTTAATCAATATCATATTATCCTCAGGTGCATCGTTTTTTGTATGGTATCATTGTTGCGCGCGGTTTACAACTGATGCTACACAACTGTAATCAATTCTGTTCTCCGGCCGTTCTGAATTCTATCGTTACGGGTTCCGAACGGTTGCCGGCAGGGTCAGTGGCGTATATCAACAGTGTATACGGGGAATCCGGATCAAGTGCCCCGAAAGTACATGTGTGCCTTTCCTCAAGCAGTTCTCCGTACATATATGTTTTTATATATCTCGAGTCTACCGTGTTTCCCTTTGAATCGTGAAGTTCTGCATAATATGCGTACACGTGTCGCGAATAATTCTGCTGCTGAGTGAATTCCGCCTCATATACATATGTTCTTACGGATTCTTTTAATATTTTAAAGCTGTCGAGAGTAAGATTAGTGTTTGTATGGACAGCGGAAAACGGGTCCGGAACCTGTCCCACGGTTGAGTCTATTACAAGTGCACAGTGGTCAGTCAGAACAGTTCCGTCATACACCGTGTTTACGATCCTGTATTCACGTACAGTTATGAATTCGTCGGAAACAAAACAGAAGTCTATGGGATTGCCGTCCCCTGGCTCGCTACCGCTCCAGCCTCTGAACGAGCTTTTGCTCATTGTCTTCTCCGCTATATGCTTTGAGTCTGATATTCCTTCGTGTGCGACTACGGCGTTATATCCGGCGCTGCCTTCGGAGGTGTTGAAATCTCCGGTGGCATATACCGGAATGCCGGCCGATATAAATCGCTCCATCAGCCCAGCAATGATATTCATCTGGTTAAGATTTTCCTGCATGTTTTCATATGCAAGATGCGTGTTGATATGTGCATACAGAGCACCTGTATCCCGATTTCTTAGAATTGCCCATGTAGCGGATCTGTGATGTCCGGCATCGGGAGCATAGGGCAGAAGTCTTGTCACCGGGGACAGCCATATGGTTTCCCATGCAACGCATTCATACTTATCATCCTTATAATATATCCGGTTGGATTCATCGGCATGGGCTTCTACCTGACTGTCGCCCACCTGCCCGACCATTCTGTATCCTTCAAGTTTCTCTTCCATAATCCCTGGCCATGAACCTACGGTGTTGTTTTCCTGAGTTCCTACAGAGTCAGGATCGAATGATTTGATGAATTCAATCATTCTCGGAGCTCTTGCACTTATATTATCCTTTGTAACTGCAAGGTTTATGCTCATTATTCTGACATTTTCTGACGGAAGGGATGATTCGGATACCGAAGACACATATATTGCTGCTGAGGAGAGCAGGATGGCTGTAAGCAGAAGAAGTGAGATAATGGCTTTTATTTTCATTTTCAACTCCAGATAATCATGACTACAACAGTAATTATACATGTCCATGCCTTTTTTTGTCAAGGTGTCAGAAACCATATCAAAGGAGAGTTGCCAAAATAGGGCAATCGCATAAAAAAAGCAAACCAAAATAAATGATTTTAAAAGGTTTGCTTTTTGTTTTTCTATAGTGTATAATATACAATA
>CACXBN010000009.1 GCA_902765885.1 uncultured Ruminococcus sp.
ATGAATATATAAAGGGGCACTTGTTTTTTACCCCACCGGATGAGTGGGCAGACTTCGAAGAATTTGATTCAATTCTTGAATCTCAGGGGGTTTTGCTTTTACCGTGGGAATCTTCCAGGGAAGAGCAGGAAAGGATCAGAGAATTGCCGACATTCTATTTGAATTTCATAACAAAGCTAAAAACATGTGGATATGAGAATCAAGAAATGTTTTCCAAATCGGCAGCGCTGAATTACCCTCCTGCCAGATCGGCATTGGATAAATTACAGCTCAGAGGAAACTTTATCTCATTAGGGTAACAGATTCGGGAACTGGTGGACTTCCTGAAAACGCGGCCGAAAGTTATTCGCAAATATGAAAACAAGGATTGAATTCTTGTAGAATCCGTGTATAATATGTTTGTCTGTGTTGAGTCGGGGGATCAGGAGTGAGGAAGAACCTCTGCTTCAGCCGGACTTTGAAAAACAGGTAAAGGATAATATCATTTCATGTGTAAATAATCTGCTTTTGAAACTTAATAAGGCATAGCAGATCTGACGGATTGAATTCACGCCGTTGATCGGATGACAAGCGAAGGTTAAGGAGATTCCAGAGGTGGAGTCTGTCCTTAAAGCCTTTTCGCAAGTCATCTGATCAACGGCTTTTTGCTGCGAAAAGATCTGCACATTGACAACTTCATCCTAAAAAGGTGTCTATCGGTCATCCGGAAAAGGGTGCTGTTTTTGATCCATATAACCTTCGGTTAAAAAAGACCGGCGGAGGCAGCACTGTTCAATTAGATTGAGAAATGTGAAGGAGATCATGTGCCTTATGAGTAAAACAACAACATATATTTCGAAAGACTTTAACAAGAATGGTAAAATCGTTTGCAACCTTAATGTCGGCGAACACCTTAAACGAATTCAAGGGCTTGACTATTTCAAAACCGCTCATGATTACGAGGTGAAGGGAGAATATCCTTATCTTTACCTGATCAGGATTAAATACAGAATGGGATCGACCCCTGACTCAGGTGATTACTTTTACACTACAGTATCCAAAGCTTCTATTTACTGCGGACACGTAGTACTTATCAAGGAAGATGGAAGAAGGGTGGAAGCATACCAGAACCAGAAGGGATATTCCTGCTAAAAAGATTCCTGAGGAAAAAGAAAAACTCTTCTTGCGAATTCAGAAATGCTGCTGTAAAATAACTTTTCACAAATAGAATTTGGTTTGGTTACAAGCCGTTGTTTTGATAAAAAGCCGAGAGATACTCCAGGGGTGGAGTCTGTCCTTTCGAGGATTACCAAGACAACGGCTTTTTTATTGTGCCTTTGAATGTACCTTGACAATTTCATCCGCAAATGGCCGGACGGCCAACCGGGGAAGCCTCGCGATGACATGAGCGGGCCAAGGAATAGTCCGGCGCAGATTGCGATATTTTTAGAGATCACAAAGAAAGAGAGGCATCTGTTTTGAGGAGATACCTGGATGAATCATAATACCGCTTACCCTGCTAATACGTCAACAGCGATCAGAATGGAGAAGCTCATCAAAATCACCGGTAAACGATCGTTGCCGGACCGGATGTCGTCCAGAATGGTCAAGTGCGCATCTGTACTTGACCAGGATGGCTTTATAGGCTGGCAGATGCTTGTTCCGAAAAAGGGGCTTTTGGATATCTCCCTTTTCGGTTCCGGGGCAATCAGGAAAAGTGACCTTGAATGGATCGCTGAGAAGACCGGGAAACCCTCCGGAAGGAAACTCCGGAAAACCGTGGACGAATCACTCACCTGTCTTTATGAACTCTTCCTTCCGGTGACGGAGGGGAAGGCGGGAGCATCGATCGGCTTCAGGGCCATGACACCCGACAAAGAAGCAGATGGATTTGCAAAGTGGCCGGCATTTTTCCCGCAGCAGTTCGAGGAACTGGTAAATGTCCTCCGGATTACCGGGGCAGCTTTCCGGGCAGTTGTCGGACCTGCGGAGCTGCAGGATCAGCAGACCTGCCGCAAGAACACCATTCGAACCTATGATGTGTCCGGCGTTGCTCCTTCTGAATACATCGGCCATCCTGTACGGGCCAGGATACTGCTCCGCCTCCCTGCTGCTCCGTCCGCGAGACTGAAAACTGTGCTGGAAGAGGCGGTTCATGGTTTAAAACTGCGGCTGGTCGGACACATCCCTGATGCCGGTGCTCTTGCTGTGTGGGACTCTCCTTTGACAGGGGCGCCGGTTCTTCCGGATTATGCGGCCCGGATCATGGTGCTGGAACCGGAATTATGGGATACCATAACCGGGATCGAGGCCTGCGAGGAAGAAGTGAAGAGTATTCCTGCCAGTCATAAGAATCCAAAGGACAAACGAGCTGTAACGATCGGCAGGGCAACGGATACATCGGGGATAAAGCGTAGGATCACGATCGGCGAAATGGACCTGCAGCGGCACTATCAGATCGTCGGTCAGACCGGAACAGGAAAATCCACACTGCTGACGAGTGTCATACTGAGCGCGGTCAGGAAAGGCCATGGACTCACGTTCTTCGATCCTCATGGAAGTACCATTGATACGATACTTCGTTCCCTGCCGGAAGAATTTGCTGACAGAATACGCGTTGTCCGCATCGGAGATACAGAACATCCGGTTCCGATGAACATCTGGGACAGCGATGATCCTGAGAAGGAGGAACGGACGATCAACGATCTCTGCGAGCTTTTCGGAGATATTTTCAACCCTCCTGGAGAATGCTATCTGGGGCCCAGGTGGGAACGCTGGTTCAGCACGTTTGCCAAGGCCTCGATTGCGTTCCTTGGGAGAAGGGCTTCCCTGGAATCCATTTCTGTGATTTCACAGAGCAAGGACAACATGCTAAAGGTCAGCCGGGCCATCATTGGCAAATATCCGGAGCTCGTTGAAACCATCAAACAGGAGTACGGTCTGGACCGGTCAAATGACTGGAATGCCACTTTATCGTGGCTGCTGTGCAAATTCCAGAGACTGACAGCGGTTGAGCAGCTTCGGAACACCCTTGGCGCCGGTACGAATGCGCTGGACTTTGGCCATACGATCGATACGGATACAGTCACCCTGATCGATCTTGCATCGCCGGTCATCGGCAGCCAGGCAGCCCGTATCGCAGGCACCCTGATCATGATGAAGCTGTGGAATGCGGCGATGGAACGGAAGGAACGGAACAAAACGCATCTGGTCGTGGTAGATGAAGCCTCCCTCTTCCAGACCAACCCCATGCCGAGGATGCTGGCGGAGTCCCGGAAATTCGGCATCTCCATGATTCTGTGCCACCAGCATACCGGCCAGCTGACATCAGAAATCAGGGATGCGCTTGAGGCAAACTCAGCCAACTTCAGCGCGTTCCGGCTCTCGCCGCGTGATGCATCAACCGCGGCGATCCGCCTGGATAATCCGGAGATGCAGGCATCGCTTGCAAGACTGGATGCCTTCCACGCAGTTACCACGATCAGTGTTGACGGTAAGCAGACAGCCCCGTTTACGCTGGAAACCATACGCCCAAAGTATCAGAGAAATGGTACGGAGATTGCCCGCAGAATTGAGGCACACAGTATTGAGACACTGGTAGAACCATATCGGGCACTCAGAGCATTGAAACCCGCGGAGATTCTGGATCTGCTGGACCACCCGGAAAAACTGGCCGCGCAGGATCCGGCATGGTTGAACAAATGGAAACGGCGCAGGTCTGAACTTGCGCAGGTGTGTTGAACAGAAAAGGAGGCTGAATGATCGATTTCAGGAGACTGAGCCGGAAGGAACTGGCTGACAACGGATTATCCTTTAAAACGGCTGCGGAGGCCGACCTTTTTGCGGATATCATTACCGAAGAACTGGAGGAGCGTGTAGGGGAGGCGATTACAAAAGCAGTCGGGGAGGAAAAATCCAGAGAATTTGAACTGTGTACTACACAGGAGGAGGAGGCTGAGTGGCTCAGGAAGGCCTGTCCGGGCTATCCTGAAATAATCATTGAGAAGGAGAAGGAACTGAATCGTGAAATAATGGAATACCGGGACAGGATACCCGGAGTGATAGGCAATGCTCCGACAGAGCTGAAAAACATGACGATTGAAGAGATGGATCTCAGTTTAAGAAGCCTGAACTGTCTGAAACGTGCCGGGCTGCATACTGTCGGGGACCTGCTGGAATATGGCGATCTCAGCAATATGCGAAGCCTCAGCCAGAGCTGTATTGAAGAAATACAAAACAGACTTCGGGAAATAAACAGCAGGAAGGAAGAGAAACCAAAGGACTGAAGGGTAAATAGAGACTCCAAATGTAATTACAAAGTATAGTGCTGTGAACAGGCATTGGAAGTATGATAAAATGACAATATCTGGTTACCGACATTACCACAGCGAAAGGGAAAAGCCGTGGTTTACACATACGATAATTATTAGGATAGCGGTCGATGGAGGAGGTAAGCCTGTTGGAGCGTAAGAAAATCAAAATCGAAAATTCTCTGCAGCAAATCCAGGAGTATGTGATTGAGGAATATGACGACCACATCGTGTTAGCGAAACTCTTAACAGAAGAGATTGAAGTGGCAGATATACCGCAATTAATTAATGGGAAACCGGTTACCGTGATTGGTGATGGCTGCTTTTATCTTTGTAGCGCATTAAAAGAAGTACACATTCCGGAGGGAATAGAGGTAATCGGACAACAGGCTTTTGCTTTATGTAGGAGTTTGAAAGAATTAATACTGCCGGACTCAATTACTGAAATTGGAGATCTTGCATTTCGAGATTGCCGTGGATTGAAAAAAGTTGTGATTCCCAAATATTTAAAAAGGATTCCCGCGGGAGCATTCGCATTTTGCTATCTTCACGATCCAGAAATAATACTTCCAGATGGACTCGAAGCAATAGAATCCGTTGCTTTCGCGAGCGCAGGACATTTTTATTTAAAAATCCCGGATAGCGTTACAGAAATTGGAGTAGGAGCTTTCAAATTCGGGCCAATCCCGCTCACAAAGCTTCCTGAAGACAAAGGATGGTATTCAGAGTGGCCTTTCGGGAAGGCGGTTGTATGTTCTGATGGTAGAAAAGGAATTATTACGGACGTTCGATCTTCTGAACGAAACTGCCGAATTTTTGAAGTGACCGTTGAATCACAAATCGAGGATTATTTTTATCCTTGTGATTATATCGACAACAAGATATCTTTTGCTGATAAAAAGGATCAACAGGGATTTGAACGGGATGTAAAGCATATCTGGAATAATGAAAATGAACTAAAGAATGCTTACCGGATACGGAACGCATGGATGCGGGGACTTAAAGGCTGGGAATGGCCCTTTGGAGAGGCAATTGTATGTTCTGATGGCAGAGAAGGAATAATTACGGATGTCCGGCATTTTGAACAAAACTGTAGATCTTATGAAGTAACCATTGGTTCTCAAATTGAGAATTATTTTTATCCATGCGACTATATTGATGGCAAGATATCTTTTACTGATAGAGAGAATCAACAAGAAGTTGAAAGTGGTATAAGGCATTTCCTTCATGATGAAAAGAAACTAAAGAATGCTTATCAGATCCGGGCTGCATGGGTACGGGGACTAATATAATGGATGATATAAACAACTTAAAAAAGCGATAAGTACTCCCAGTTGAATAAGCTGATTCGAGGTGCGGCGATCAGAGGTGGCATAGACTGTTTAGGTCCAATTGAAATTAATTGGAGAGTGTCAGAAAGTTATGTGTTTGTCTTCATAGAAGAATATACAGGTAAATGGTGGTACCGGGTTTTCATCAGCACGGGAGTATTTCATTATGATAGGGACAGAATTCTCTATCCCAAAGATGGTGGAGAAGATTTGTTGTGTGTATACGATTGCTATGAGAATATAGCTGGATCAGAACAGGAAATTCAGATGTTGCAGGAAGGGGATTGGATGCAGCAGATAACAGCCGCTGTAGAGGAAGAAATGCGCGAATAGTGAATTTCTTCTTACCCCACATCCAAAAGATTCCTTGCTGAAATATTCCAGGAGTAAGTTATAAATAACTTTTGACATTTCTCCACAGGAATAGGAAGTTGGTAGGAGAACAGACCGCCAGGGAACACGGTGATAAAGATGTATAAATCGTATTCAAGGGAAGATTATATTCACATCGTAGACGAATGTGCTGAACGGGTTAGAAGCATTCTGCAAACAAGGTATGATGAGCTTGAAGATCTGAGAGATGCAATAAATGACAGGTACCCATTTGAGGATCTGTTCCTTAAATGGGCTGAGGTAGATAACGAGGAAGAACTTATAAGACAC
>CACXBN010000010.1 GCA_902765885.1 uncultured Ruminococcus sp.
CAGCAGAACGATGTCCCGCCGTTCCTCCGTCAACGACGCCAGCGCCTCGGCCAGCCGATCGTCTTTGATGCCGATGGAATATCCCTGCACGTCAAAGTGTGTCAGCTCGGACGGATATTCGTCTGTCAGACAAAGCTGCGACATTTGCTCCTCGGACAGCTCCGAAAAGGATACCGTTCGCTCGGCAAGCCGATTGATCTCGCGTATGTAGTCACGGGCCTCCTCGCGCAGCACCTTCTTGCAGAAGCTGTCAAATTGGTGTCTTACGGTTTTCTTGAGGGATGATGGTAGCTCCAAGAGTTTCACCCCCTTCCCGATCCGCGGGAAGCGGTTTCTTAACCCCTTTCGCTACTATCCCGTTTGGCAAAGGCGGTTTTGCCAAACTTTGAGGCAAAAAGAAATGAAATAATATCGCTCTCGGATTCTGAATCCTGTCTAAAGAAGCAGATAACAAAATACCCGCATGGACATCGTGATCCATGCGGGTAGGCATACAGGTTATTAAATATCTGCTATTAGGATGGGAAAGTTCTACTTTCTCGGTGCAAGTGTTCCATACAAGAGTATGGATTTTTTTGATGCATTATGAAGTAGAAAGGCCGATAGAAAACAAAACACCACGGCAGTCTCCCAACCGCCGCGGCGTTCTTCAGGATATGGTACTGTCCCTGCTGCACGGCGGTTTTTTCTTTTGCCGTCGTGCGGCAGGGTATAACTCCTTTTTATTTCAATTTATGATCGTTCACTCTGATGAGGATTTCTCAATCGATCCAGATATTCCTCCAGACATAACCCCTGCTGATAAATCTCTGTCGATGCCTCCACGCCGACATAGCGATAGTGCCATTCTTCCGGGGCGACTCCGGTGATTGCCGTTTTGTCTGCCGTGTAGCGGAGAATAAAGCCATACTTATAGCTGTTTTCCTGCAGCCATGCATAAATATCATATACCTCTCCGCTGATGTCCACGGCGATGCCGAGCTGGTGTTCACTGGTTCCGGGAACAGATACCCATTTTTCCGTTAATGCCGTTGCATCGCTTTCGGCATAACCCTGTTGCAAGAACTCCTTTCGTTTTTCGTCATATAGCTGTTGTTGTTTTTCCTCTGACCGATAACCGGATTCCACATTGGGCAAGCGATCTAAATTGATACTCCGCGCCGCCTCAAACATTTCCATCAAAGGATCATAAATGCGTGCGTCAACTGTTTGCCCGTTGTGAAGTTCTACGGGCTCAACTTTCCAATCTTCCGGAATCGGATGCTCACGATTCACAATGATCAGATTCCACGGTATCGGTATCTCCGTTGGCGTTTCCTGTGGCATTGGAGTCTCTTGACTGCTCATTGTCTGGAGAACAGAATGAACCTTGATCTCCATTTCTTTTCGGTCTTTTGGCTCGATTCCGCCCCATAGTAAAAGACCTATGGCAAACAGTATGACAACAATAGTGATAACAGTCCATGCGCTGCTCCTTCGGCGTTTTCTGTAATTCCGTTCTTCCACCTATTTCACCTCATTCCCGCTGATTTCATTACAATGCCTTACTTTCCTTGCCCGAAGGAAAACACTTGGGCCAGGATGAAGCCGGGAAAGGGGCTTTTGCAGTATTCTCTCTACTCTGGAAAGGAAACGCCAGCCAAAGATTCTTTTCAGAAATGCGCTTCGGAATAATGATACGGTCAATTCTTCCTCAATTTCAAATCCCGCTTCCATGAGCATATCCCGGACATAGTCGGGATGATAATTATAGTAGATATTTGCCTTGCGCTTGCTTGGATGATAATCAAGCGGTTCTATATTCGGCTGACGAAACAGCCATCGAAGGATCTCAAGTACATTTCTTTTGTTCGCATACTCCAAAATGAATGTACCTCCATCCTGCAAAATCAGATTGACTTGTCTGAAGAATGCATAGACATTTTCTACATGGTGCATGACGCGAACACAAACGGCATGATCAAAACGCCTACCGAGCATTTCAAGCTCATACAGATTTACTCTTTTACACTCTACATTATTTAGTTGCAGGCGTTGTGCTTGCGTTTTTGCCTGTTGGATCATGTTTTCAGCATAGTCGGTCAATAACACATGAGAGCATAACGGCGCATATTCATTGACGAGGCGCCCGAATCCACATCCGATCTCGATACACGTCCCGGCCATTCCAACTGCCAGGCGCCTTAATGCGATGCGCTCAACAGCATCCTCATACTCTCTGTCATGCTCCGACCAAAATTCTGCGTAATCTGTATCGCTGTAATCACAGATCGCATACGCGCATGGCCTGACTTCTTCGTACAAAAAATCGCCCCCTTTCTGTAACCAGTCTACAGAAAAGGAGCGTTTTTTGCTTTTAGGTTTCTTCAGAATCAGATTAAGATTTCTTAATACTTTGCACTGGGAGGGAAACAATAAAGCATATACCGTCATCCACGTTCTCGGCGCGGATTGTCCCTCCGTGCAACAAGATGATTTCTTTTGCTATGGCGAGGCCAAAACCGGCCCCGGCGGAATTGTCCGGCCTTCGTTCCTCCAAACGGAACCCCTGGTCGAACAGGCGATCCAGTTTTTCCTGCGGCACTGGACGGCA
>CACXBN010000011.1 GCA_902765885.1 uncultured Ruminococcus sp.
GCGATTATATGCTGCCTTGACGGGATAAATCATATTTGTGACCCGGAAGATCTCAGATCATGCCTTTCTTTAGTATCCAATTATCTGAATAATGAAGGTTTATTCGTTTTTGACTTAAATACGCCATATAAATTCAGAACAAGATATAACGGAAAAGATTATATCCTGGAAGATGAAAACGCAGTTTGCTGCTGGCAAAGTGAAACAAACAAAAACGACACAATAGCACACTTTTACCTCTCGGTATTTGAGAAGACTGAAGACGAAGTCCATTGGACAAGAAAAGATACTTACATAGAAGAAAAGGCATATTCTCTGAGGTCGATAAAAAAATATCTTTCCGAAGCAGGACTGGAAATCGTTGAGATAAACGGAAGCACAAATTATGATCCGCCGGATGAATTATCCGAAAGATGGTATATCACCGCAAAGAAAGTCATAAACATCAAAACGGAGGACGAATAAACCATGAAATGCCCATCATGCGGTTATGAAGACAGCAAAGTAATTGACACAAGGCCTGTTGAGGAGAACAACAGCATCAAAAGAAGACGCGAATGCCTGAAATGTCATAACAGATTCACAACTTATGAAATAGTGGATGTTTTGAATCCTATCGTTGTTAAAAAAGACGGAAGTCGGGAACTGTTTGATAAAAACAAACTGCTTTCAGGTCTGCTTAAAGCCTGTCAGAAAAGAAATGTTGATGCAAAAGCAGTAGCTGATGAAATCGAAGCGACAGTGCAAAGCTCTATGAAACAGGAGATTTCATCCCGTGTAATTGGTGAGATGGCTATGGAAAGACTGAAGGCGCTTGATCCAGTTGCATTCGTCAGGTTTGCCTCTGTATACAGAGAGTTCAAAGACATAGATACTTTTGCAAGAGAAATATCCGAACTTACTAACAAGACTCAGGAATAGAAAAAAGAAAGCTCCCGGTTGACTTCAAAACCGGGAGTATTTTTGCAAAAAAATCAGAACGGGATAAAGAATTTGACCAGGAATATTGCAGCAATGACATATGTCAGAACCGATATATCCTTCCATTTTCCGGATATCAGCTTTATTATGACGTATGAAATAATGGAAAGTCCAATGGCATTTCCTATGGATCCGGTGACCGGCATTGCTATCAGCATAACGGAAACAGGAATCAGCTGATCTGGCTTACCGAAGTCGACTGATTTAAGTCCGGACATCATTGATATACCGGTGTATATAAGAGCAACTGATGTTGCAGCAGCGGGAATAAGCGAAACGACAGGTGCCATGAAGATACACAGCAAAAACATTATGCCCGTTACCAGTGCGGAAAGCCCTGTTCTTCCGCCTGCCTCAACCCCGGAAGCAGATTCATAAAATGTTGTAACTGTTGATGTTCCCGTTGCTGATCCGACAACGGTACCTATTGCATCAGATAAAAGCGCCTGCTTCATCTTTGGCATTTTGCCGTTTTTATCCAGCATCCCAGCTTTTGAAGCTGTCCCTACCAAAGTTCCAATGGTATCAAACATATCTATCAAACTGAACGTGATTACCATCGCAACAATTGCAAACCAGCCGATATTGATGAATCCTTCAAAATTAAATTTGAACAAAGTCGTGTCTGCCATATCTTTGAATGGCGGCACAAAAGAGGCCTTACTGAGGCTTTCAAATGGATTGTCGCCGATTATGAGCTGGCCTGCCCAGTAAACCACAGAAGAGAAGATCATGCCGAACAATACAGAGCCTTTTATTTTTCTGTAAGAAAGCAGGAGCGTCAGTATAAGTCCCAAAATTATCGTTATTGCGGTAAGAATCATGTACTTGAACTTTTCGTCCCCCATCTGAGATTTCAGACTTCCGGCTGATATGGCTCCGAAGAAATCTTTCATAACGTAGAACGCATTGCTTTCAGTTTCAGAAGATGCGAGGATCCGTGAGTTTGCGCCAAATCCCAAATTCAACAACATAAGACCAATTGCAGGTGCTATTCCTATCCTTATTCCGAGAGGAATGGAGTCCAGTATTTTTTCTCTTATATCAAATACTGACAGCACAATAAAGACAAGGCCCTCAATCAGCACAATTACAAGAGCAGACTGAAATGATGCCAGATATGTCATGCCCGTTATTGAAACTATATTGCCAACTATGAAGGCAAAATATGTACTCAGTCCTATTCCGGGAGCCATGGCAAAAGGTTTGTTTGCCAAAAACGCCATACAGAATGTACCTATTGCTGAAGCAATACATGTAGCAAGAAAGACTCCGTTCCAGAGCGGTGACTGAGCGTCATAATTTGTCAGAATATTCGGATTGAGTGCGAAAATATATGCCATTGTCATAAACGATGTCAGACCGGCAATTATCTCCGTGCGCACATTTGTGTTGTTCTCTTTAAGCTTAAAGAGCTTATTCATATATTAATATCTCCATGCTGAAAATGCAGGGAAAGCTAAAAAAGCTATATTCCCTGCACTTGATTATATCATATTTTCATGTTTCTTTCTACCGTGATTGATCATGTCATTTTTTCTTGTTTGACTTTCTTGTCAATGACATGTCTTGATTTCAGTTCATCATGTATATCATCAAGCGTGATTCCCATCTGAAGCATCAGCACCATAACATGATATGTTAAATCCGCTATCTCGTATATAGTTTCTTTTTTATCGTCTGCTTTTGCGGCAATAATTACTTCAGTTGATTCCTCGCCGACCTTTTTTAAAATCTTATCTATTCCCTTTTCAAAAAGATAGGAAGTATATGAACCTTCAACTTTTTCTTCCTTTCTTTGGTTAAGCATTTTCATCAGAGACTGAAGTGAAAAAGTTTCATATTCATTGCTGTTATCGAATATTTCATTGTGGAAACAGGAAACATTTCCGGTGTGGCAGGCCGGTCCTTCTGGTTTGACATACACTGCCAGCGCATCATAATCACAATCGGCCACGATAGAGACTACATGCTGGTAATTCCCGCTTGTTTCTCCTTTGAGCCACAGTTTCTGTCTTGATCTGCTGAAAAAGCAGGTCAGTTTTTTTTCAATCGTAATTTCGAGACTTTCTCTGTTCATGTATGCCAAAGTCAATATTTTTTTGCTATCATAATCTATTACTACAGCAGGTATCAGTCCGTTCGAATCGAACTTCACTTTATTAAGGTCTATCATATGTTCCTCCTTAAATCCTGACAGGGATATCGTTTTCTTTCATTTTATTTTTCAAATCAGCAATTTTCAGTTCGGAAAAGTGAAAAATTGAAGCGGCAAGTCCGGCATCCACCTTCGGAACAGTTTTAAACAGATTTATAAAATCGTCTGCGCATCCTGCCCCGCCGGATGCAATTACCGGCACATTCACGGCTTCACATACCTCATTGGTCAATTCAAGGTCAAATCCTTTTTTTACGCCGTCCGTATCAATTGAATTAACAACTATTTCCCCGGCTCCTCTGGAAACTCCTTCCTTGATCCATGAAATTGCCTCTTTCCCCGTGTTAATTCTGCCGCCATTCAGATAAACATTGAATTTCCCGTCAACTCTTTTTATGTCAACAGACAGAACAACGCACTGACTGCCGTAAAGCTTTGCCGCCTCGTCAATCAGCTGAGGATTTTTCAAAGCTCCCGAATTGACACTGACTTTATCCGCTCCGCAGCTGAGCACCCTTTCAAAATCTCCTACGGTATTTATCCCGCCGCCGACTGTCACGGGAATGAAGACTCTCTGCATGGTTTCCCTTATAATGTCAGTGAAAATCTTTCTTTCTTCAAAAGAAGCCGTAATGTCATAAAAAACAAGTTCATCAGCCCCGTTGCTGCTGTAATATTCGGCAAGTTTTACAGGTGTATCAACATCATTTACATTATTAAAATTTATACCCTTCACCACTCTGCCGTTTTTTACATCCAGACATGGAATAATTCTTTTGGTTATCATTTTTCGAATCCTACAGCCTCTCTGAGTGTTATTGCGCCTGTATAGTATGCTTTTCCGATAATGGCTCCGTATATGTTCATTTCGCTTAGATTTTCAAGATCTGATATCGATGAGATTCCGCCTGAAGCAATTATATTCATACCGGTTTCTTTTATAAGGACCTTGTAAAGATCAAGATTACAGCCCTTCATATCCCCGTCTTTTGATATATCGGTTGAAATAATTGTAGACACCCCGATATCTTCAAGCATATGACAGAAATCAATATATTTGAATTCGGAATTCTTTTTCCATCCGTGTATTGCGACATAACCGGATTTTATATCCACTCCAACCGCGATCCTGTTCCCATACTTTTTAAGAGCCTCTGTCAGAAAACCGCTGTCATTAACTGCTCCGGTACCCAGAATAATTCTGTCTATTCCCGCATCTGCGTACTCTTTAACGGTATCTATCGTTCTTATGCCGCCGCCGACTTCACAAAACAGATTAGTGTCCTGCTTTATTTTTTTTATAATATCTATATTTTCTGCCTTACCGCTCTTCGCACCATCCAAATCGACGATGTGAATGCTTCTGACTCCGCTATTTACGAAATCCCCGGCCACAGCTATAGGATTTTCGTTATATACAGTCATCTTGCTGTAATCGCCTTTATGAAGTCTTACCGCTTTCCCGCCGTAAATATCTATTGCTGGAAAAATATGCATATTATTTCATCTCCATGAATGCCTTAATAATATTAAGACCGACATTTCCGCTTTTTTCGGGATGGAACTGACATCCGAAAATATTATCTTTCGCAACTGCTGCGGTAAGGTCTGCACCGTACTCCGTTGTTGCAATCAGTGTGTCCTTTGATGTATCAGCATAATACGAATGCACAAAATACACGCAGTCATATTCGTTGATATATTTGAACAAAGGACTTTTCGGTCCTTCAAACCTCAGGCTGTTCCATCCAATGTGAGGTATCTTAAATGAGCGAGGAATAATATCCGAAATCGGCCTGACTTCACCTTTTATGAGTCCCAGTCCTTTAAAGATTCCGTTTTCATGGCTGATATCAAATAAAAGCTGCATCCCAAGGCAAATACCCATAAGATATTTACCGGACTTTGCCTCGCTTGCGATAACATCGCCCAGTCCTGTCTCATTTAGTTTTCTTGCAGCATCTTCAAAAGCTCCGACTCCGGGCAGAATTATTTTATCTGCATTTCTTATGGAATCGGGATCTGATGTAATTATTGTTTCCGCTCCCGATGCAACCAGCGATGACCTCAGTGAGAAAAGATTTCCAACACCATAATCGACTATAGCTATCATTATAACATACCTTTTGTTGAGGGAATTTCATCAGAATATCTGTCATTTACAGAAACAGCGTCGCTTATGCTTCTGGCGAATGATTTAAATACGCCCTCAATTATATGATGGCTGTTTTCTCCTGCCAGCTGTACTACATGAAGCGTCATTTTAGAATCTCTTGCGAAAGAATTCCAAAATTCATCAGTGAGTTCCGTATCAAAGTCACCTACTTTTTCGGTAGGTATCTTCAACTTGGAATAATACCCTGACCTGCCGGATATATCCACAGATGTCAGTATAAGAGATTCATCCATAGGAACTGTTCTGTCTCCATATCTGTTAATGCCTTTTCTGTCACCGAGAGCGGAACAGAAAGCTTGTCCCAGACATATTCCCACATCTTCGACGGTATGATGATAATCGACATTCGTATCACCTTTGCAAATAATACTGATATCAAAACGGCCGTGAGATGCAAACAATGTAAGCATATGGTCAAGAAAGCCGCATCCCGTATTTATGTCAGCATCTCCTCTGCCGTCGATTTCAAGACGGAGCTTTATGTCCGTCTCTCTCGTGGTTCTCACAATTTCAGCACTTCTCATAATCTATTTGTTCTCCAATATCTCTCTGATATTATCTATGAGTATATCTATCTGCTTTTCCGTGCCAACGGTTATCCTGTTGTAATCCTTTATTCTGGGTATGCCGAAGTTTCTTATAAGTATACCTCTGTTCTTCAGCTCCATATACAGGTCATATCCGGATATTTTATCATGTTTTGCGAACACAAAATTTGCCATGGAATCGGTAACTTCGAATCCAAGGATCCTGAGTGATGAAGTCAGATATTTTCTGTTGTTTATTATTATGTTCCTGCAATCCTCAAGATACTGCTTCTCTTTCAGCATGGCAACACCGGCTGCTGATGTCATTCTGTTTACATTATACGGGTTAATGGAATTTCTTATCCTGTTGAGGTCTTCAATTATTTCGGCGCTTGCAATGCCCAGACCGAGTCTTGCACCGGCCATCATTTTTGATTTTGAAAAAGTCTGAACGACAAGCAGGTTATCATATCTGTCAACCAATTTTACTGCACTTTCCGCGCCAAAGTCAACATACGCCTCATCTATGACCACTATGCTGTCCCTGTTTTCGGATATTATTTTTTCAAGTTTGTCAAGCCCAAGTGCTATTCCCGTAGGAGCATTCGGATTCGCTATAAATACAGTTGCATGAGCTCCAAAATACTCCTGAACTACTATGTTGAACTTATCATCGAGAGGCTTTTCGGTATAAGGAATTCCTGTGAATTCCGCAAATACTTTATAAAACCCGTATGTTATATCCGGGAAAACCGCAGGAGTATTCTTGTCACAGTATGCAAGAAACGCGAGATACAAAGCCTCATCTGAGCCATTTGTAACTATTACATTTTCGGCATTTGTTCCGTAATATTCCGCTATGGCATTCCTTATATCAAAGCTGCCCGGATCCGAATACAGCATCATGTTACCGGCTTCCTTTTTCACAGCATCCAGGACACTCAGAGGAATATCAAACGGAGGCTCGTTGGTGTTCAGCTTTATGTATTCTCCGATCTTTGGCTGTTCCCCCGGTACATAGGGCTTTAACTTATCATATTTTGATGACAGGTATCTGCTCATTTTCATTTATCCTCGAACCTTGCAGTAACGCTCTTGGCATGTCCCGTCAGACCTTCCTCACAGGCAAAAACGCGTATGTTTTCAGCCACCTCGGAGAGCGCTTTCTCAGTATAATAGGTAAATTGAGTCTTTTTCACAAAATCGTCCACAGACAGCGGGCTTGAAAACTTAGCTGTACCGCCGGTTGGCAAAGTGTGATTAGGACCTGCAAAATAATCCCCTAAAGCTTCGGGGCAGTAATATCCCATAAACACTGATCCTGCATTTCTGACTTTTCCCAGATAGTCAAACGGATTTCTGACTGCAAGTTCCAGATGTTCCGGAGCAATTTCATTGGAAATCTCGAGTGCCGTATCAATGTTTTCCGCAACTATGATTTTTCCGTTGACATCTATGGAAGTTCTGGCTATTTCATATCTTTCAAGCAGTGGAAGCTGTTTTTCCAGCTCTTTCGAAACGGACTCAGCCAGATCTTCTGAATCGGTAATCAGCACGGCGCTTGCATTTTTGTCATGTTCTGCCTGCGAAAGCAGATCAGCTGCCACAAAGGAAGGATCCGCATCTTTGTCAGCGACGATCAGTATCTCACTCGGCCCTGCTATCATGTCTATGGATACTTTTCCGAACACCTGCCTCTTGGCCTCTGCGACATATGCGTTTCCCGGTCCGACTATTTTATCCACCTTTGGAATGGTTTCCGTACCGTATGCCAGAGCAGCTATGGCCTGTGCACCGCCGACTTTATATATCTCCTGTACCCCGGCTATATCCGCGGCAACAAGCAATGACGGATTGATTTTGCCTTCCCTGTCCGGTGGCGTTGTTATAACAACTTTTGAACATCCCGCTATAATTGCCGGTATTGAATCCATGAGGACGGTAGACGGATATGCCGCTGTTCCTCCCGGTACATAAAGACCTACTTTTTCAATCGGTATGACTTTCTGGCCGATGACTGTGCCGCTTTCATCTGTCAGTGCGAATCCGTTTCTTACCTGTTTTTCATGAAATCTTCTTATGTTGGCTGCAGCCTGTCTGATTGTTTCTGTAAGATAAGGATCAGTAACATCATATGCTTCCCTGATCTCTTCATCGGAAACTCTGAATGTTTCAAGTTCGGCCTTATCAAATTTTAATGTATATTTTTTAAGAGCCGCATCTCCGTTGGTTTTCACGTCATTGATTATTTCCGAAACAACTTCCGCAGTGTCCACAGGCATAGCGGCTCTTGAGAATATTTCTAAATTGTCGGATTCTCCGTATCTAAACTTCTTAATCATTTTTACCACCGATTACCGTTGCTAATGAACTTATGATTTTGTTTATCCCGTTATATTTAAACTTAAAACTTGATTTGTTTGATATAAGTCTGGCACTAATATCAAGAATAGACTCAAGAATAACAAGATTGTTTTCTTTAAGTGTTGTACCTGTTTCTACAATATCGACTATCACATCAGACAGGCCGAGCAAAGGAGCCAGCTCTATTGAACCGTTAAGCTTGATAATATCTATGTTCTTGCCTGTTGAATAAAAGTAGTTCTGAGTGATATTGACAAATTTCGTGGCCACTCTCAGTGTTCTTGAAGGATCCTCGTGATAATCGCTTTTGCCTGCTATGACCATTCTGCATTTTCCGAGTTTCAGATCAAGCATTTCATATACGTCCGGATCATACTCAAGAAGGATATCTTTGCCGGCAACACCGATATCAGCCACTCCTCTCTCAACATAGATAGGAACATCTGACGGTTTTACCCAAAAATATCTGACCCCTGCCTCTTCGTTTTCAAACACCAGCTTCCTGTTGTTTTCAAGAATTGAAGGGCATTCATATCCGGATTTTGCAAATATTGAGTATACTTTCTCCCCGAGTCTTCCTTTGGGGAGAGCTACGTTTATCATTTTACAGCTCATATCGATCCCCTGATGTCTTTGATTTCCTTGTATCTCATGTCTTTCGGAATCTCCGTTACCGCCATTACGGTATTGTTTCCAAACTGCTGTTTGTGCACGGTACTGATTACTTTTTCTGGTGATGTTTCATTATCATAGAGCACAAGTGTATCAACATCATATTTCCTTTGATTTATATTGACTCTTTCAAGCGCGTCTGTGTAAAAGGCAAAGCCTATTGCGCCTGCATTCAGGCCGAATTTCTTCAGCAGCTTACTGTATTGTCCGCCTGACAGAACACTGACCGGAATGTTTTCAATATATCCCTTGAATATTATGCCGTCATAGAATCTTATATCGTTTATAAGTGAAAAGTCTATTCGGATATAATCTCCCAAATCGTTGCTATCCATGGCTTCTACGATTTTTCTGAATTCTTCGAGCCTTTCACTGTCTACAAGACCTGTGAATTCATTTCTGAGTATTTCAAGAGCCGAAACAGGGGCTTCAAATGCGGTTACAAGCTTTTCAAAAGAATCTATATACTTCTGATCAACATTATAGTTTTTAAACCTGCCAATCACTGCACTTATATTTTTTCGGCTGATCTCTTCAAAAAGATCATGGATATCATTTTCTTTTA
>CACXBN010000012.1 GCA_902765885.1 uncultured Ruminococcus sp.
CCGTCAAGATATGCATTATGTGAAATTACCAATATAAAAGACGAATCACTTGTATTTGAACCTATTTACAGATTGATCAAGAACTGCTCACCTGAAGATTTCATAGAATACCTCAAAACATATGAAAGCAATAATAAAGACAGTTTTGATGAAATTACTGTTATTACGGAAAACAGAAAACAAATAGTAAAGATCAATAACCCTGAGAATCTGCTGCTTATAGACAATCTTCAAAAAATCATAGACGGGTATACAGGTATAAAAAAGAATAAAGTATGTGATTACATACATGGTGAAGAGTCGCTTAAACAGCTGTCTGACGATCAACACTCGGTTGGCTTGATCTTTAGCGGAATAAGAAAAGAATCTTTGTTTGATCTGGTAGATAAATACGGTGTTCTTCCCAGGAAAACATTCTCTATGGGGAATGCTGAAGAAAAAAGATATTATCTTGAAGCCAGAAAGATACGATAATAAATCTTGACAATTCAGACCATGATATAGTATAATCTCAAGGCTGGGTCCGGAAGGATTCAGTTTGCTGGAGTGGCGCAGTGGTAGCGCAATTGATTCGTAATCAATAGGCCGTGGGTTCAAATCCCATCTCCAGCTTAAAAACGGGAGATCTCAACAAGACCTCCCGTTTTTCTATTTACTTATTTAAATATTCGTCTATGGATTGTGCTGCGGTTTTTCCGGCGCCCATTGCAAGTATCACGGTTGCAGCTCCTGTAACAGCATCTCCTCCTGCATATACTCCGTCTCTTGAAGTCTTTCCGTTTTCATCGGTTATTATTCCGCCGAATTTTGCACATTCAAGACCCTCGGTAGTATTTCTTATAAGAGGATTGGGACTTGTTCCGATTGCCATAATAACACAGTCGACATCCAGTTCAAACTCAGAGTTCTGCTTGACTACGGGTCTGCGTCTTCCGCTTGCATCAGGTTCACCAAGTTCCATCTCAACACATGTCATTGATTTGACATAACCTTTATCATCCGAATTGATGGAAGTTGGATTGTTGAGAAGTTTGAATATTATTCCTTCTTCTTTGGCATGTTCAACTTCTTCAGCTCTTGCAGGGAGCTCTTTTTCGCTTCTGCGGTATACAATATACACTTCCTCTGCTCCAAGACGCTTTGCACACCTTGCAGCATCCATCGCTACGTTTCCACCGCCCACTACAGCAACTTTTTTGGCTTTTGCAATAGGTGTTGAGGAGTCATCACGAAACGCTTTCATAAGGTTGATTCTTGTGAGAAATTCATTGGCAGAATAGACTCCGCACAGGTTCTCTCCCGGTATTCCCATAAATCTGGGAAGTCCTGCACCTGTACCTATATAGACAGCTTCAAATCCATCTTCTATAAGTTCATCGATTGAGAGGACTTTGCCGATAACCATATTTGTTTCAATCTTAACTCCGAGCGATTTAAGAGTTTCTATTTCTTTTTTTACTATTTCCTTTGGAAGACGGAATTCAGGAATTCCATATACCAGGACTCCTCCGGGAGTGTGAAGAGCTTCGAAAACAGTTACATCGTATCCTTTTTTTGCAAGATCACCGGCGCATGTAAGACCTGACGGGCCTGAACCTATTACTGCTACCTTGTGACCATTCGATACGGGTTTCTTCGGAACTGAATCAGAATGATCATTGTGATAATCAGCTACAAACCTTTCAAGTCTTCCTATTCCGACGGGATCACCTTTTTTACCTCTGACACACAGTGATTCGCACTGTGTTTCCTGAGGACAGACTCTGCCGCATACAGCGGGAAGTGAACTGGATTCGGAGATAATGTAGTAGGCTCCTTCATAGTCTTTTTCAGTAATTTTCTTGATGAAAGCCGGTATTTTTATATTTACAGGACAGCCTGTTACACACGGCATGTTTTTACAGTTTAAACATCTAGCTGCTTCATCCAGAGCTGTTCCTTCGTCATATCCAAGTGCAACTTCATTGTAATTGTTTTTTCTTATCTCTGCAGACTGGGAAGGCATTGGTTTTTTCACAAGAGACATATTAGGCATTTTTATATCTCCTTCCTTAACAGATTACAATTCTTTTCACGAGCTTTTATTTCAAATTCTTTGTACATTGAGCTTCTTTTCATTGCTTCATCAAAATCTACCTGATGACCATCAAAATCAGGTCCGTCAACGCACGCAAATTTCGTCTCTCCATTAACGGTGAGTCTGCAGCATCCGCACATTCCGGTACCGTCGATCATTATCGGATTCATGCTGACTACTGTCTTTATACCATATTCCTTTGTGAGCAAAGCAACGAATTTCATCATGACAAGAGGACCGATTGCAATAACCTCGTCATAATTCTCGCCACTTTCGATGAGGGCTTTCAGGGCGTTGGTTACAAGACCCTTTTCTCCCCAGGTCCCGTCATCTGACATTTTTACGAATTTGTCTGATATTTCCTCAAATTCTTTTTCAAGAATTACAAGGTCCTTGTTTCTGAATCCTACTATGGAATGTACGGTTGATCCTTTATCATGGAGTTTTTTTGCGACTGGCAGTGCAATGGCAGAACCAACTCCGCCTCCAACTACAGCTACTTTCTTTAAATTGTCAGTTTCCGTTTCTTTTCCGAGCGGGCCTACAAAATCAAAAATATATTCGTTTTCATTCTTTTCAGCAAGAGTATCCGTTGTTGCTCCTACTTTCTGGAATATAATGGTTACTGTACCTTTATTGCGGTCATAATCGGCAATTGTCAATGGAATTCTTTCGCCGTCTTCGTCTGTTCTTAAAATAATGAATTGTCCTGGTTCAGCTTTTTTTGCAACATACGGGGCGTCTATTACCATTCTTATCACAGCAGGGTTAAGAACTTCCTTCTTGAGTATCTTATACATAGTGTTACCTCCGAAGAGTACTTCCATTTTTTGAAATTATATCACAGCAAAAATTTAATGTAAATGATAATAGTTTATAAAAAAAATACAATAATCAAATATTATATATTACAACTTACAATTGTAGTTATTTAATACCAAAACATTGACATTAAGGCTAAATAAGTATATAATTTTATCAGTAATTCAAGGAGGATGTAGAATGAAAAACAAGATTATAATTTCTTTATTGCTTGTTGTACTTGTTGCTATAGTGTTTACTGCTTGTGCGGGTAACAATGCAAACGAAAATTCAACAAAAACAAAATGCACAATTTCCGTATCTGTCGATGGCAATTATATTCTTGACGGATATGAATATGATGCAGTAGCTACAAATGTTCTTCAGGCAGCTGCAGACGCACTTCTTCTCAATGACATCGATTACGAATTCGACAGCAACGGTAAATCCTTTGCTATGATAAAAGATGTTGATGGCACCGAATACGCTTCAGGGCAGGATGCAGAAGGAAAGAATATCTGTGCATGGGTACCTACTGTTAACAACGAAGAGCCGAAATCCAGAGCAGGGGATATTAAACTTGAAGAAGGAATGGTGATTGAGTTCACTTACTTCAGAGAGCCGATCGTGACTTCCGATAATTCGGAAACAGAAGAATAATCTCGATAGACCTCTTAAGAAATCTTCTTAAGAGGTTTTTATCTACAAAATATTTAAAATATTTTTTGAAAAACATTGAATATTGTTTAATCCTATGTTATAATCACTCTCGCTGTTGATTTTTAGATAATTTAACATAAATTAGTTTCATGAGGTGAAATAGAAATGAAGAATGGAATTCATCCCGCTTATAAGGAAGTAACAATTCGTTGCGCATGCGGCGAAACAGTAGTTACTCGTTCGACAAAGGGTGATGCAAATGGTGAACTTCGTGTAGATATCTGCTCAAAGTGCCATCCTTATTATACTGGTAAACAGAAGTTTGTTGACGCCGGCGGTAGAGTTGATAAATTCAAGAAGCGTCTCGAACAGAGTTCAAAATAATAAGCGTCAGTTCTTTAGAGACTGTAATCGGGAAGGAGAATCATTATCCTTTCCGATTTTTTATAATTATTAATATCTTAGGAGATATTCATGGCAGAAAATATTACCAAAAAAGTTATTCTCTGTTCTATATACAAGAAGGGCGAAGAAGACAGCTGCAATATTTCTCTGAATGAACTCGAAAAGTTGAGCGAGACAGCCGATTGTGAATGTGTTGCAAGACTGACTCAGTGCAGAGAAACTCCTGATGTTAAAACTGTTTTAGGCAAAGGGAAGATAGATGAACTGTCTGAATTATGCAAAAGTCTCGAACCGGAACTCATTATATTTGATTGTGAACTTACACCTTCTCAGATAAGAAATATTGAAAGTGCTGTTGATTTTGATATTTTCGTAATTGACAGAAGCATGCTAATTCTTGATATCTTTGCAAATCATGCGAGAACCAGCGAAGGAAGATTGCAGGTAGAACTTGCGCAACTGAAATACGTTTGTCCGAGACTCATAGGTAAAGGGAAACAGCTGTCAAGACAAGGCGGTACTGCTTCGTCCGGTTCTGTTGGAGCAAGAGGTCCGGGAGAAACTAAACTTGAGATAGACAGAAGAAGGATCCACGAAAAGATCAATTATCTTGAAAATGAGATCAAAAAAGTCGAACAGAACAGGAAACAGATGCGAAGCCAGAGAGACAAATCCGGAATACCCAAAATAGGTATTGTAGGATATACTAATGCCGGAAAGAGTACATTGCTGAATTATCTTACGGGTGCCGGTATACTTGCTGAAAACAAATTATTTGCAACACTTGATCCTACGACGAGACAGTTTATTACTCCAAACGGAACAAAACTTCTGTTTACTGATACTGTAGGTTTCATAAGAAATCTTCCTCATCATCTTATAAAATCATTTAAATCGACTCTTGATGAAGCTGTATATTCCGATGTGCTTCTTGTTGTTATAGATGCGTCAGATTCGGAATTCGTCAGTCAATCCAATGTTACCATAGATTTGCTTGAAAGTCTTGGAGCTTCGGAAAAACCAGTCGTTTATGTTTTTAATAAATGTGATGAATGTACTGATGAAAATTCTCTGATTGAAATGAAAAGAATTGCATCAGAATCAGGCGCCGAAGTTGTATTTATCTCAGCAAAAACCGGAGCAGGTTGCAGTAAACTTGTTGAAACTATAGAAAAAATAGTTAATGAAGGAAAAAAGCATGTTATCCTGTTTATTCCTCCAGAAGATGGGGCAATTACGGGTCTTATTTACAAAGAAGCTGATTCCGTAAATATAGAATATCTTCCTGATGGAATCAGATGTGAATGTGTTGTTGACAATAAGCTGTATCCGAAAATCAAAAAATATATTCAGGAAGAGAAATGATGGGTGAAATAACTATAAAAGATTCTTCCGTAAAAAAAACTCTGCTTGATGTTTCGTTTTCCAGAATCGAAGAGAAAAAATCCGTTTTTATCGGAAAGGCATTTCCCATAAAAAGCGAAGAGGAATTCCGAAAGATTCTTGATGAGACAAGAAAGGAACATCATGACGCAAGACATCATGTTTTTGCGTACATACTCTCAGGTAATATCATAAGGTATTCAGATGACGGAGAACCGCAGGGCACGGGAGGAATGCCTGTGCTTACTGTAATGAAATCCACCGGTGCCGTCGATTTCGGAGTAATAGTTACAAGATATTTCGGAGGGACTTTACTTGGTACAGGTGGTCTTACAAGAGCATACTCCTCCAGTGCCAGAGAGGCAATTGATAATAACAGGATTGCGGAATTCACGACATTTATAAGAAGTGAAGTAGAATTAAGCTACTCTGATTATCAAAAGTTTCTGAATGATATCGGGAAAATCGGGATAACAGTAGATAATACTTTATACGGAGAAAATGTCTTTCTATCTGTGGCTTATCCGGTTTCAAAATCGGAAGAGATCAAATATTATATTACAGAACTGACTAACGGCAAAGCAAATGTCAGGGAAACTGGTACGGAAGAAAGACCGTTATAACAAAAAAAGAATAAATGCGTATATTATAATATGGTAGTATACGCATTTTTTTATTTTTACTGATTTCTTTGTTTTAAAATAATGATTAAGGAGTTATCATGAGTAATAATATTCCCGTCAGAGAAATTTTTTATCAAAGAGAGGAACAGTATCTTTCAAAATATGCCTTTTTATGCAGAAACACAAGAGGAAGAGATATCCCGATTAAAGAGTGTGACAACAGAACTGAATTCCAGCGTGACAGAGACAGAATCATTCACTGTAAATCATTCAGAAGACTTATGCATAAGACACAGGTTTTCTTTTTCCCGAATGATGAACATTACAGAAACAGACTAACCCATACTCTTGAAGTCACTCAGATAGCAAGGATCATAAGCAGAGCCCTTATGCTCAATGAAGATCTTACAGAGGCTGCAGGACTCGGACATGATCTTGGGCACACTCCTTTCGGACATACCGGTGAAGCAGTTATGCAGGAGTGCTATTCTCCTGATTTTACTCATTATAAACAAAGCCTGAGAGTAGTAGAAAAGCTCGAAAACGACGGCAAAGGACTTAATCTAACATGGGAAGTAAGGGATGCAATCTTGAATCATTCAGGGAAAAACCTTGCATCCACTTTAGAAGGCGTTATTATCAAGTATGCGGACAGAATTGCATATATAAATCATGACATAGATGATTCGATCAGGGCTGGAGTCATAAAGAATGATGATATTCCGAAAGAAATATCTGATGTTCTTGGCACCACTCACAGCGGAAGAATCAATACCATGGTCTCGTCGCTTATTGAAGCCAGTACAAACAGTCCCGAAATAAGCATGACTCCCGAGGTAGGAGCTGCAATGGAAAATCTTCGCGAGTTCCTGTTTGAAAACGTATATCACAATCCCAAGGCTAAAACAGGGGAAGATAAAGCAAAAGATCTGCTTAAATATCTATTTGATTATTTCATGAAATATCCTGAAAAGATGCCGGAACTATACTATAACAATACCAAATATGAATCAACCGAAAGATGTGTTTGCGATTATATATGCGGAATGACTGACAGATATGCTATCGATATTTACAAGGAACTGTTTATACCGAGTGCGTGGATAGGACCGATTTTGTAATTATTTAAATAAGGAGATCACGATTTGGCTATACCTAATACGATAATAGAAGATATCAAAAGAAGAAATGATATCGAAAATATTATTGGTTCTTATGTAAATTTAAAACGTGCCGGAACAACATCAAAGGGATTGTGTCCTTTTCATAATGAAAAGACGCCATCTTTTACGGTTTATTCCGATACACAGTCATTTTATTGTTTCGGATGCGGCGCTGCCGGAGATGTAGTCACATTTATAATGAAGATGGAAAATCTTGATTACATGTCAGCAATCGATACGCTTGCACAAAGAGTAGGCATTGATATATCACAATATGATTCAAGTCAGATAAAAACCGGTCAGCAAAGTATTCCGAGACAAAAAATACTGCAAATGAACCTCGAAGCAGCAAAATTTTACAGAGACATCCTGTTCGATAAAGAAAAAGGTGAAGAAGGCAGAAAATATCTCTCTGACAGAAAACTTTCAAATCTGATAGTTAAAAGATTCGGGCTCGGATTTGCTCCGAAATACGGTAATCCTTTGCTTAAGCATCTGTCAGACCTCGGATACACAAGAAAAGAAATGCTCGCCGCTTCACTGATAGGTCACAGCACTGAAAAAGACACTTACTATGATTTTTTCAGGAACAGAATAATGTTTCCGATAATTGATGTGACAGGGAATATCGTGGGTTTTTCAGGAAGGACGATTGAGAAAGAACACGACGGAAGAAAATATGTGAATTCTTCTGATACACCTGCCTTCAAAAAGACAAAAAATCTGTTTGCCCTGAATTATGCCAAAAACACAAAAAGCGGTTACTTTATTTTGTGTGAAGGGCAAATGGATGTTATATCACTCCATGAATCCGGCTTTGAAAACGCAGTCGCGTGTCTTGGAACCGCGCTTACAGATCAGCACGCAAATATAATCAAAAAATACGTATCAAAGGTCATCCTTTCATATGACAGTGATGCAGCGGGGCAAAA
>CACXBN010000013.1 GCA_902765885.1 uncultured Ruminococcus sp.
CATTTTCTTAATCCTTGTACATTTTACTCCAAAGAAATGAAGATCAGTGATCTGCTTTGCGGTTATGCACCGTATAGTCAAAGTATATCCCGGCCGACAAAGTGAAGCGCCAAATATTTTTTTAATTCTGAGACGGAAAACAAAAATTGCTATTGCTATTCTGATCGTTTTTAAATATACTTAATACATAGCGAAATCGTAGGATTAATTTTAAAGGAAGCACAGATGAAAATATCCACAAAAGGAAGATATGCACTGAGAATGCTTGTTGATCTTGCAGAGCATAATAACGGAACATATATACCCCTGAAGGAGATAGCCGAAAGGCAGGATATATCCAAAAAATATCTTGAACAGATAATAATTATTTTCAACAAGAGCAATATTCTGAGGACCAACCGCGGAGCTCAGGGAGGATATATGCTTGCGCGTTCTCCCGAAAAGTATTCCGTAGGCGAAATTCTCAGGCTGACAGAAGGAGATCTGAGCCCGGTTGAATGCATGGTCGGAGACGCTTCTACATGTTCAAGAAGCGCCGACTGTCCCACACTTCCGGTATGGCAGGGCCTCTCCAAAGTGGTAAACGAATACCTTGACGGCATAACCCTCAAAGACATCGTAGACCAGCACAGAGCAAATTCGGTGATAGATTATGTTATCTGAAAAACAGTCTCGTCTCCTCTCAGATGAAGAAAAGATAGAACAGAGCATCTTCAAAAAGTACAGAAAGACCATATGGACTCCATTTATGACAGCCATAAAGAATTACGACCTCATAAAAGATGGAGACCGCATTGCCGTCTGCATATCCGGAGGCAAGGATTCGATGCTTCTTGCAAGGCTTTTCAAGTCACTCGAGAGATTCACAAAAGTTCCGTTTGAAGTTGTATACCTTTCCATGGATCCCGGATACACTTCCGCCAACAGAAAGAAGATAGAGGAAAACGCGGAAAAGCTCGGCATCCCGGTAACTTTTTTTGAGACCAATATATTCGATGTGGCATACAAAACGGATTCGTCACCATGCTATCTGTGCGCAAAAATGAGAAGAGGCCACCTCTATGCCAAAGCACAGGAGCTGGGATGCAACAAAATAGCCCTGGGCCATCATTTCAGTGACGTCATCGAGACGACGGTTATGGCCATGTTTTACGGAGCACAGCTTCAGGGAATGATTCCGAAACTTCACAGCAGAAACTTTCCCGGAATGGAACTGATACGTCCCCTCTACTGCATCCATGAAGACGACATCATTTCGTGGGCCAAACATAACGGACTTGAATTTCTCAGATGCGCTTGCAGATTCACAGAGGAAAACAGCTTGTCGGAAAACGGCGAATCCGGATCAAAGAGGCTCGAAACCAAAGAGCTCATAAGGAAGTTAAAGAAAACGAATCCCGATATTGAAAAAAGCATCTTCAACAGCATTCATTCGGTTTGGATAGACACGTTTCCGGGATACAAAAAAGACGGTGAAGAGCATTCATTCCTTGAAAAATATGATAAGTGAAACAACCCTTGCATGAACAGCACATAGAAAAACGAGAACAGGTCAATCAGATATGATCCCCCTTAGGCAGGCATGGCAAATCTACCTAAGGGGGAATTTTTCTGTTTTCTCTGTTCAAGCGCCAGCCCGATCAGCCGGTCTGTCTGATCCGCCATGAACAGCGGAATGTTTAAAACGTCTTATTTTACCGGCAATATTGGAAGATTGCGGAGGGCTTTTTTGATTTCTTGTGCAGCTGCGGGAATATCACGGACTTATACTTTTTCTCCGTATATTCACACGGCATAATAATTAACGAAAAAATATTCCCCCTTAAGTAGTTTTGTTTGCCTTGTCTACTTAAGGGGGATCATGCCAGTGTTGCCTGCTGCTGTTTTCTATACTCCGTTCATATCTTCCGTGTCTTCTGAGTCTTCAGTGCCTTCCTTGTTTCCTTCTGCGTCTTCGGGCTTCATATTTGTATCTATGCTCTTTCCGAACACGAAAAATCTCTGATAAAGAAATTCAAGCACGAAATTGATCACCATATTGATTGCCGTTACGAGATATTCATTCCAACCCAGTCCGACCGTAAGATGGTTTTCAAGCCATAACGAGAAGGGAGTAAATACCACATAGAATGCTGCGGTCTTCAGCATTGCCACCGGGACATTCGCAGCAGATCTGAATGTGAATTTCCTGTTGAAAGTAAAGTTCCAAATGACGGAACACACAAGTGCTATGAAATAGCTGACCCAGTAGTCGAGGTGAAGTATTTCATTAAGCAGTGTAAATACGGCGATCTGAATAATTCCCGCACTTATTGAGAAAAACAAAAATTTAACAGCTCTGACGAATTCTTTCATATGTTTCTCACCTTCTGTGTCCTGTAATAATTCCGCATCCTGGCTCAAGAAATTCACAGTTTTCCGCTTTCATTTCTATTTCATCCCCGTTTCCGGTAATGCACCATGTTTTCTGATGCGGGCAGCTGATATGCCTGATGAGCAGCTGTATTTTTCCCTCATCTGCGCTGTATGACGCACACATGTCGCTCCGATGTATACTGTCAGACGACATGACCTCGGGAAGGTTCGGTTCCCACTTCTTCGCAAATATCGTGCTTCTGACCCATTTGCCGTTTCCCGCAGTTATATCGTTCGCCACGCTTCCGTCGGATAAGGTGACCGTAAGGCAGTCAGAACGATTGTCATATGATATGGTAAGCTCCTTAAATCCGTATGGATTTTCATCAAGGCTGTAATATGCTCCTTCAAGTCCGGATAGCCTTGTCTCGGATCCGATCGGGTGATATTCAGGGAGGACAAGCTCTTCGCTGCCGTCATCATAAAGTCCCGTAACCAGATCGTAAACCGATTCAACTTCTCCCTGCATGTCTCCGAGCATTCCTGTTACGGCCACAACGATATCCCTCTCGGGGTATATCATCATAAGCTGCCCAAATGCTCCGTCTCCCCTGTATCCTTCGTCACGGTTGAGCCACATCTGGTATCCGTATCCGTCGACCCAGTCGCGCTGGCTTCTGGCGTCTTTAGTATCAGATATGAACGATGAAGCCTTTTTTATCCATTCTTCGCTTATATATCTGACTCCGTTTATCTCTCCCCCGGATAAAAAAAGTCTTCCGAATTTGGCAATGTCATCGGCACTGACATGTATTCCGCATCCGCCCATATTTATTCCGCTTGACATGTTCAGCCATGAAACGCTTCTTATCCCGAGTACAGGGAACAGTTCTGCCGAAAGGTATTCGGACACATTCATACCGGTGATTTTTTTCACAAGACAGGCCAGCAGTGCAGAACATCCCGTATCGTATGTAAAATGAGTTCCGGGTTCGAATCTCACTTCTTCCTCCATAAATGTCCTGACCGGGTCTGCGGACAGATTCATTTTTCCCATAACACAGTTTTCGTGTCCCGAATTCATGGAAAGCACATGCCTTAGTTTCATTTTTTTGAGATTTTCCGAAGGTTCAGCCGGAACCTTATCCGGAAAAAGATCACAAATGAGATCTTCCTCGTTTACAAGCCCTTTATATACAAGCATTCCCACAGCTGTTGCGGAAAATGTTTTCGAGAGAGAATATACCTCGCTCCTGTCCTCCGGTCTGTAAGGATAAGGTGCCAGCCTGACAACGGTTCTTCCGTGGTCTGACACCACCAGGGAATGGACATCGCCGCTGATGGCATTCCGTTTGAAAAAAGCATTTATCGCCCCTCTTGAGACTCCCAGTGCTATCTCAGGCTCTCCTGCCATGATAAATATCTCCTCTCGCTATTATCTGAGACCGATTATATCACAACGCCCTAAAATATTATATATTTTTTCTGATGTTGTAAGCAAATTCTCGTTGTGCTATAATGTTAAAAAAATGAAGAGGATTTGATTTTGAAAATAGATATAACTGAAATAATGAACCGCAGACAGTATGAGATCCCTTTTTCGTACTCGTTCGATCCGGGAAAAACAGACGCGGAATGCGTTGATCTTCCCGAAGACATTACGATTCCCGAGAACGGCATTAAAGTGGAGGGAAAAATAACCGACAATCTCGGCATAATAACGCTAAAGGCGCACATAAAGGCAGATTATATAACGCCGTGCGCAAGATGCCTTGAAGAAGTACACGGAAATCTCAGCTTCGATTTTGAGCGGACCGTTCTTGCCGACAATACATCCCGTGTTTTTGAGAGCCATATAACGGATGACGGCGAATGGGACGGATCAACTGATGATTTTCTTTATGTAAATGAGGCATCGGTAATACCTGATGCTGACATAATTGAAGAGCTGTCTCTCGAGCTTCCGTCGTTCACTCTTTGCAGCGAAGACTGTCCCGGACTCTGTCCGAAGTGCGGAAAACCTCTGAAAGATGGCGATTGCGGCTGCAAAGAAGAAAAATATGTCAACCCTCAAATGGCAATTTTGCAAAAACTACTTGAAAACGACAATTGAAAA
>CACXBN010000014.1 GCA_902765885.1 uncultured Ruminococcus sp.
ATGATTATATTTCCGATTTTATACAAAATATAAATTGACAGTTATGAATAATTATCGTATAATTCGGTATAAATATACATCTAAAGCAGGTGTGGCCAAGCATTCCGTTAATATGTGGGAGAAACAGATTTGACAAAGGTATTTATTGATGGAAGTTCCGGAACAACGGGACTGAGAATATATGACAGGCTATTAAGCAGAGATGATATCTCTCTTATAAAACTGACGGAAGCCAAAAGAAAAGATCCTGACTCGCGGCGTAAAGCGGCAAATGACGCTGACATCGTTTTCTTGTGTCTGCCTGATCAGGCTTCGATTGAGACTGTCTCAATGATAGATAACCCCGATACAGTTATAATAGATACATCCACGGCACACCGTACAGCGGACGGCTGGGATTACGGATTTCCGGAACTCAGGGGAAAAAGAGAGATAATCAGAAACTCAAAAAGAATAGCTAATCCCGGATGTCATGCAAGCGGCGTTATAGCTCTTGTGGAACCACTTGTAAGATCCGGCGTCGTCTCTCATGACATAAAATTATCCGTTTTTTCACTTACCGGATATTCGGGCGGTGGAAAGAGAATGATAGAGGAGTATGAAACCATTGGCAGAAACAGCCTGCTTGATGCTCCGAGAATGTACGGACTGGGTCAGAATCACAAACACCTTCCCGAAATCAGAAAAGTATGTTCGCTGGAATCGGATCCGATTTTCTGCCCCATTGTAGCCCCCTACTATTCCGGAATGGAGGTTGCCGTCATGATTCATTCGTCAGATTGCAGGTGCAAGATGGATGAGATAAAGGAATTGTACAGAGAGTACTATGATATGAGCAGCCTCATAAGAATATCAGAAGACGATGAAAACGGCTTTATGTCAGCATCAAAGTATTCGGGACTGGACAGTATGGGAATCTCAGTCACTGGAAATGAGGAAAGAATAGTGCTTGTGGCAAGATTTGATAATCTTGGAAAAGGAGCATCTGGAGCTGCAATACAGAACATGAACCTTGTGCTCGGAATCGATGAAACTACGGGACTCAATATATAAACAACATGGAGAAACAGATATGAAAACAATAACAGGCGGTGTATGCGCTGCAAAGGGATTTACTGCAGGCGGCATACACTGCGGTATAAGGAAAAACAAGACCAAAAAGGATTTGTCTCTTATATACAGTGAAAAAATCGCCAGTGCAGCTGCGGTTTATACCCAAAACCTCGTACAGGGCGCTCCAATCGCCGTGACAAAAAAGCACATTGAGGACGGATACGCGCAGGCAATCATTTGCAACAGCGGCAATGCCAACACATGCAATGTCAACGGAACTGAAATTGCAGAGATGACATGCGAGCTGCTGTCAAAAAAACTCGGAGTAAACGAATCCGATATAATTGTCGCTTCTACAGGCGTCATAGGTCTTCCGATGGATATACAGCCGATTGAGAACGGAATACCCGAACTCATAAATTCCCTCTCGAGATCCGGAAGCGATTCTGCAGCAGAGGGAATAATGACCACAGACACAAAAAAGAAAGAAGTGGCAGTTGAGTTTGAACTTGGCGGGAAGAAGTGCAGGATAGGCGGTATAGCGAAGGGCAGCGGAATGATACATCCGAATCTTGCTACGATGCTTGTGTTTATCACGACAGATGTTTCGATAAGTCCCGATATGCTTAAGACTGCTCTTTCTTCCGATGTAAGCGAGACATTCAACATGCTTAGTATCGATGGTGATACATCAACAAATGACATGGTCGTTGTTCTTGCAAATGGCATGGCAGGAAACAAAACGATCAAAGAGAAAGATGATGATTTTGCCGTTTTCATGAAAGCTCTCAATACCATAACGGTAACTCTCTGCAAAATGATCGCAGGAGACGGGGAAGGAGCCACAAAACTTCTTGAGTGTATCGTCACAGGGGCAGGAAGCAAAAAAACAGCAAAGACTGTAGCTAAAAGCGTCATATGCTCAAGTTTGCTGAAAGCTGCGATGTTCGGAGCGGATGCAAACTGGGGAAGAGTGCTGTGTGCAATTGGATACAGCGGAGCGAAGGTCAATGTGGGCAAGATAGATGTTTCGTTTAAAAGCAATGCAGGAGAGGTCCTTGTTTGCAAAAACGGAAACGGCGTTGATTTCTCTGAAGAACTGGCAAGTAAAATCCTTTCGGAAAATGAAATCGATATTCTCATATCTCTCGGAAAAGGGAAACAAGGTGCAACTGCCTGGGGATGCGATCTTACTTACGATTATGTGAAAATTAACGGTGATTACCGTACATAAGGGTGAAAATATGTCCGACAAAATTCTATCCAACGCAGAAAGGGCAGAGGTGCTTACGGAAGCTCTTCCCTATATAAAAAGGTATAACGGAAAAGTGGTCGTTGTCAAATACGGTGGAAGCGCGATGACAAATGACGCATTAAAGACCCAGGTTATGGAGGATATAGTCCTTCTGTGGCTGATAGGGGTTAAGGTAGTCCTTGTCCATGGCGGAGGACCTGAAATCAGTGAGATGATGGACAAACTCGGAAAGAAACCCGTTTTCGTTGACGGCCTCAGAGTCACGGATAAAGAAACCGTGGATATAGTCCAGATGGTCCTGGCCGGCAAGGTCAACAAAACTCTCGTCAATCTCCTTGAGACCAAGGGCGGTAAGGCTATGGGGATATCCGGGATGGACGGGAATCTCATAGAAGCAAAAGTCAAGGACGAGAAGCTCGGGTATGTTGGACAAATCACAAAAATCAATATTTCTCCGGTCGAGGATCTGCTTGAAAAGGGATATATACCTGTCATATCCACTGTCGGAAGCGATAGCGAAGGGAACACATATAACATTAACGGCGATACGGCAGCATCTTATATAGCAGGTGCCCTCAAAGCCGAGAGACTAATAATGATGACGGATATAGCGGGTATTCTCGAGGACCACAATGATCCGTCTACTCTCATAAGCGAGATCAATATAAGTGAAGCGGAAAAACTTTTTGAAACCGGGATTATTTCAGGAGGAATGATTCCGAAAGTGGAGTGTTGTGTTGAAGCAATACACAAAGGCGTAAAAAATGTCGTAATCATGGACGGACGTGTTCCTCATTCGATTCTTATGGAGCTGTTGACGGATGAAGGTGCAGGAACAATGGTCACGGGAGGATAAAATGAGCATCACCCAGCTTGACAAGGAATATGTTGCGGGAACATACAGGCGTTTTCCTGTTGAAATAGTTTCCGGAAAGGGATCTGTCGCAACAGATTCATCAGGAAAAGAATATATAGACATGGGTTCCGGAATCGGAGTCACAAGTTTCGGATATGCTGATGACGAATGGATTTCCGCAGTTACCGAACAGCTTCAAAAGGTGCAGCATACGTCAAATCTCTATTATACTGAACCATGCGCAAAACTTGCCGAGATTCTGTGCACAAGAACCGGAATGAAAAAAGTATTCTTCTCGAATTCAGGGGCAGAGGCGAACGAATGTGCAATCAAGATTGCAAGGAAATATGCCTCAGAACATAAAGGAAGCGATTATTATAATATAGTAACCCTTGAAAACAGTTTTCACGGAAGGACTCTTACAACTCTGGCTGCGACGGGGCAGGAAGTTTTCCATAAACATTTCACCCCCCTTACCCCGGGATTTATAAGTGTTCCCGCCAATGATATAAGTGCGGTGAGGGATATTGTAAAAAGTCACAAAATCGCAGGGATCATGATAGAATGCATACAGGGTGAGGGCGGTGTTATGCCTCTTGAACCGGAATATGTAAAGACTCTTTCGGAGATATGTGAAAAAGAAGATATCATTCTTATAACGGATGAAGTACAAAGCGGCAATGGGCGAAGCGGAAAACTCTACTCATATATGAATTTCGGAATCACCCCTGATGTAGTGACTACGGCAAAAGGTCTTGGCGGGGGCCTGCCGCTGGGTGCAACGCTTATGTCAGAAAAGGTAAAGGATGTTCTTGGATTCGGCGACCACGGGTCGACCTTCGGAGGAAATCCTGTTTGCTGTTCCGGTGCGATAAGTATTATGAGCAGATTAGATGATGCTTTCCTTGAAAATGTAAGAAGAAAAAGTGCTTTGATTTTTAGTGAGCTCGAAGGGAAAAAGGGCATTCTGAAAATAAGCGGAATGGGATTGATGATCGGTATAAAAACCGAAAAGCCTGCTGCGGAAGTGGTTGGAAAATGTATAGAAAAAGGTTTGCTTTGCCTGACTGCAAAGGACAAAGTCAGATTGCTTCCTGCACTGAATATACCGGACAAACTGATTGAAAAAGCATGTAAAATAATTGAGGAATCTGTTGTTTAATGGGAGATTTTATGGATTTAAAAGGAAGAAGCTTTTTGAAACTTCTGGATTTTGCACCGGAAGAGATAGAATATTTGATTGAGTTAGCATTAGAATTCAAAAAGAAAAAGAAAGAAAAGGTTCTTCACAAGTATTACGAAGGAAGAAATATTGCCCTGATATTTGAGAAAACCAGCACGCGCACCCGTTGCTCTTTTGAAGTCGCAGCAGCTGATTTGGGAATACATACGGTCTACCTTGAACCTTCAGGCTCACAGATAGGGCATAAGGAAAGTATTGCCGATACTGCACGTGTGCTTGGAAGAATGTTTGACGGAATTGAATACAGAGGCTTTGGGCAGGAAATCGTGGAGCAGCTTGCAGCGTTTTCTGGAGTACCTGTCTGGAACGGGCTCACCAATGAATTCCATCCTACGCAGATACTCGCAGATTTCATGACCATCAAAGAGCATTTCGGGCGCCTGAAAGGAATTAAGCTCGTATACATGGGTGATGCAAGATACAACATGGGCAATTCCCTCATGGTGGGATGTGCGAAAATGGGAATGCATTTTGTAGCGTGCGCTCCAGAAAAGTATTTTCCAAATTCAAAACTTATAGAAAAGTGTACTGAGGTCGCAAAAGAAACCGGTGCTGTTTTGGAATTTAACACATACCCCGAAGAGGCTGTAAAAGACGCCGATGTCATATATACAGATGTGTGGGTATCAATGGGGGAACCGGAAGAAGCATGGGAACAGCGGATAAACGATTTGACACCGTATAAAGTAACAGAGAAAATTATGGAAACGGCCGGCGAAAAAAGTGTATTTATGCACTGTCTGCCTGCATTTCATGACCAGGAGACGCGCATTGGCAGAAAAATATACGATAAATTCGGAATCAGAAGCATAGAGGTGTCCGACGAGGTTTTTGAAGGTAAGCATTCGATAGTGTTTGATGAAGCGGAAAACAGGATGCATACAATCAAAGCCGTGATTGCAGCAACAATAGCATAATAATATAATGAACAGGAGAAGCCCGGGATTTTTTCGGGTTTTTCTTGTGTCTTAACTAATAGTTTGTTGACAAAAAAATGCAATGATGTTAATATTAACCTAACGTAACGTATTAATAAGACGTAAGCGTTCAATAAAAACGGAGGTGTTTTTCATGTCAGGAATTTCAAAGAAAAGCAGAATAATAAGCGCGGCCCTTTGTATCGTCATGTTAATGTCTATAGTGCCAATGACGGTATGGGCAGATGACACAATTTTGAAAAATTTTGAAAAGCGATACGAATATTCCGCTGATACGTTTGTTGATGTTTTGGAATCAGACTGGTTTGCGGCAAGCGTGCAGTCAGTATATGAATTCGGACTTATGAACGGAAAAGGGGCTTCGAAATTCGATCCTGCAGGCGATGTCACCGTGGGTGAGACATTCACAATTGCAGCAAGACTCCATTCTATATATAATAACGGATCAGACTCATTTGCATCAAGTAAGCCGTGGTACCAGACATATATAGATTACTGTACAAAAAATGGCGTTTTTCGCGGAAATGTATTGGCTATAGATGGCACAGCTCTGGCGAATCGCGAATTCTTCGCATCACTTCTTTCTGCAGCTATACCGGATGAAGAATTCGAAACTATAAACACAATAGTTGATGGTGCCATTCCTGACGTTGGAAGCAGTTTCTATATAAATGACATTTACAAGCTGTACAGGGCAGGCATTACGAACGGTTCCGACAGCAAAGGAACTTTCAATCCCGAAAACAGTATCAAGAGAAGAGAAGTTGCTGCGATCATTTCGAGAATCGTAGATAAATCTCTCAGGACGAAAGGCCTTGTTTTGGGAGATCTTTCACCGCTGACTCCGGCTATTGACAGTGATTCTTCACTTACCGCAAAATTCGGTGCTGACAGAATCGCACTGTACCTGCCTTTTGATAATTCAACATCTCCTTTGATAGGACAGTATAATGTTACTGAAAGAGGTAAAACGGCATATACGGAATGTGTATACGGTCAGGGATTGAAACTCGACAATGCCAATGTTCTTGTTAACGGACTTAAGGTGGGAAATGACAGCTTTACAGTTGCATTCTGGCTGAGGACGCCGGGAACAAGATCCGATCCTTCTCTTGTGTCAAACAAGGACTGGGAAAGCGGGAATAACAAAGGATTTATTATCTCTCTCAGAGAGGATGACATAAAATTCAATCTCGGAGACGGTAGCGAACGTATGGATTCCGAATTTCCTCTTCCTGACGGCTATAAGGATAAATGGATGCATGTTCTGTTCACAGTGAACAGAGACGAAGGAGTTGTCGGCTTTGCCTATGATTTCGGTGAGCTTGCTGTTTTTCCGATTTCCGATGCACTCTCGGGTGTGTCATTTGACGGAATATCCGATATCACGATTGGGCAGGACGGAACCGGAAAATACGTGTCAAATGTTCCCGGATATATAGATGATTTCATTATTTTGAAAGGTGCCGTAACGGCTGAAGATATTGCTACTCTTGCGTCTTATTACGGTAAATAATCGTTACTGGTCCACTCACAAACAGGCCTTAAATGGCCTGTTTGTTATTTCAGGCCAAAATGATTGAGGGTAAAACATGAAAAAAAATTATATCGATTTTAACAATTTCCATCATAATTGTCCTTTTTGCTGTTGCAGCCGAAGCTGCCGTGGGGACAGTGATTTATGCATATAAAACAGAAACGCCCCCTAACATGAATGAGATAGATGATTCATGGGGAGAGCCTGCAATTCATGTCGACAAGAATACTCCGAACGCTGAACTTGTGAATTTCTGGGAAAAGGAAAAACCAGGCAGCCGGCCGGGAGTTTTTCCTGAGGACAGCGATTTTGACGTATATATGGTTTATGATAAAAACAATATATATTTTGCTCTTCGCTCGCATGATGATCAGATTTCCGGCGGGGTATCTCTGCACAGGGGAGACGGAGTACATTTTTGGTTGCAGCCGCTTGACAATATGGCAAATCCTTATGGGCCAAATGGCATGCCGCTCGGAACAACCCATGACGGAAGGGCATCATATGAGGATGCGTATCTGTTCTACTGCTGCCTGGCAGACGATGACAAAACAACTGACTGGGGATGTGCATCCATCTATTTGGAAACAAAGCCGAAGATCGTCATCTCCGAAGATGAAATAACATGCTTTATTGAAGTGCCGCTTGATTATTACGGGCTCAGAAAAAAAGACACGCATGGCATGGAATTCGGAACTACCATTATGAGGATCAGCTCCAAAGATGCATATGATGAGGGCTTTGCCGGATGGCTTACCTGGGGAAAATCGTATGAAGAATACGATTCTCTTGAGAGCGTTAATACGATAATATTGTGGGATCCCGAGAGAGGAATGCCCGGAGAATCTGCGGATGACACATCAGGAACGGAATCATCTGACACGATGCACGAAGCTGATCTCAGCGGAGTATATAAAAGAAAAAAAACAGAGGTCGAGGCAGCTGTAGCGGCTGGACTTGTTCCCGAATATATCCAGAAAGACTGGACTTCTCCAATCACCCGCGGACA
>CACXBN010000015.1 GCA_902765885.1 uncultured Ruminococcus sp.
ACGCAGATGCCCGTCTGCATGACAAGCAGAAGAACAAGAAGTACACAAATGGGCTTTTTCATTTTCTTTCTCCCTTGGATTAGATGTTTTTGAACAACATCCACAAATGGTATAATTCCCTGTCGAATTTATACCATGATTCAGAGACTTCCGCAACTGGATTCTGCCTCCGCACGGCGTTCATCTTCTGGGCGATTGCGAACAACGGCCTCTCCATCCTGGAGAACGCCGCCCACCATGGACTCCCGGTTCCCGAGCAGCTGAAGGAAGTATTAGAACAATAGACTCGGTTGCCCTGATGAGATAATCAGCTTACCAAGTTTGCTGCTTTTGTCTCTCTTATTAGGACTAGCGGAAAGGGGCGCATTATGGTAAAATAACATAATTCATGAGTAATGCGGCTGAGTTCAATTGTCAATCTCAGGCCTGTTTAACCTAAAAGGAGCTAGTTGCGATGAAGAAATTGATTGTCCTGATCCTATGCCTGCTGTTTTGTATTCCTATTGCCTCGGCATATGCGGAATCAGAGGAAGGAGAAAAACTAATCTCTGGCGATTTCAGCTACGTGGTTTTGGATGACGGAACGGCGAAAATCACTGACTATTCTGGGGGGGACTTTTTTGCACCCAAAATTATTCTGACTATCCCGGATATCCTGGGTGGTTGTAAAGTAACAGCTATCGGGGACTATGCTTTTTGCTATCAGCCTGCTCTCGGCTCCATCATTATTCCTGACAGCGTGACGAGCATCGGGGAGGGTGCTTTTGCTAACTGCGCCTATCTGACGTCCATTACACTTCCTGAAGGCGTAACAATTATTAAAGATAAGACATTTTTTGGGTGTACCAGCTTGAAATCAATCATGATACCAGACAGTGTGACGAGCATCGGAAATGAAGTGTTTTCCGGGTGTGATAGCCTGACATCTGTTATTATCCCACACAGCGTGATGAGCATTGGAGAACAGTCTTTTTTCAAATGCTACAGCTTGAAATCGATCATGATACCAGACAGTGTGACGAACATCGGGGAGGGTGCTTTTTCCTATTGTATCGGCCTGTCGTCCATTAGGATTCCTGCCAGTATAACGAGCCTCGGAAATGATACTTTTTCCAGGTGCGACAGTCTGACATCAGTCACGATTCCGGACAGTGTGATAAGCATTGGAGATAAGGTGTTTTCTGAGTGCGACAGCCTGACGTCTATCATTATTCCTGACAGCGTGACGAGCATCGGGGTGAATCCCTTTTTAGCCTGTAAAAAACTGAGATCGATCATAGTTTCTCCCGATCATCCGGTACTTGCCACAATAGATGGAGTCCTGTTCAGCAAAGGGGATAAACGTCTTGTCTGCTATCCATGTGCGTTTACAGATATGAAATATTCGATCCCTGATGGAATCAGATTGATCATGGACAATGCATTTTCAAACTGTGACAGCCTCAGATATATCACGATCCCAGACAGCGTGACTTTTATTGGGGACGAGGCATTTGAAGGCTGTGGAAGTCTGACATCAATCACGATTCCGTATAGCGTTATGAACATCGGGAACAGAGTATTTTCCGGATGCGGCAGCTTGGCATCAATCACAATTCCAGACAGTGTGGCGAGCATCGGGGAATGGACATTTTTCGGATGCGGAAGCCTAGTATCCATTACGATACCTGACAGCGTGACGAGCATCGGAAACGGAGCATTTTCTAAGTGCGGGAGCCTGGTATCAGTCACGATACCTGACAACGTGACGAGTATCGGGAACGGAGCATTTTCCGGATGCGGCAGCTTGGTATCTATTACGATTTCGGACAGCGTGACGAGCATCGGAAACAGGGCTTTCATACAATGTAATGATCAGCTTCTGATTACTGTGGGCCATGATTCCTATGCCGCAAATTATTGTAAAGCAAACAATCTGAATTGCGCCTATCCAGACAGCCACGACTGGCTGAATAACTAATCTCATTATCACTTGGTTATTCATTACCTGTAATAACATTATTATGGGTATCTCTTCCTGAAAAGAATTGTAAAACAGAGCAATGGTCTGTGCAGAATGTATGTTGCCGGATCATTGCTTTTTTAGCTAAATTGGAGTTCATACATGAATACTATTGATCTTGTAATAAAGGCCGTTGATTCTTATATGAATCAAATAAAATCCGTTCCCAATGACAGACTGAGATCATGGGAGCATTGTTACAAAGCTTTTCACGATGCCAGGGGCAATAAGACCGCTGATTACGACTATTTGAGCTTAATGCTTGCGTTTTATCTTGCAAGCTGGGGCATGTATCGTGGTTCTTCGTTCCTGTTACAGCGTGACTATAAAATACACATTCCGGTCGTGGAGGAGATCCTGAGGTCGGAATATGACTCCCTGCTTGGTATTGAATGTATCCGGCTCCGGAATAGCGAAGAGCAGGAAAAATTGCAGGATCTGTGCTCCTTTTTGACCGAGTATTATGATGGAATTCGTAAGGCAGTTAAAACAAACGACGTAAAGAATAAGCTGTCTGATACATTGATTACGAAGGAGCTCATGGGAACGCTTGGCTGTGTACCGGCATATGACAGGTTCTTTGTGGAAGGTGTGAAAGACCAGAGTGTTACAACTGGAATCTACAGTCTGAAATCACTGATGAATATTGTGGATTTCTATGAGGCAAATCAGGAACAGTTAGAGACAATAAGAAGAACCCTGTTCGTTTATGATTTGCCTTATCTGCAGATGAAGTTGCTGGACATGGGATTCTGGCAGATAGGTTTTGACAGGGATTCTGAAAAAAAGTAGAGTAAAGCGGCTGAACAGGCTGACCTGTGATTCAGGTTGCCGAGTTTGCCGCTTTTTTGCTTATATGGGAGAAAGGACACCACCATTTCTGATGATGCCCTTCCCATGAAGATCAGTAGTACAGCACAGGATGCTGTGGTTTTTAGTTCATTTTCTTGATATATTGGCGGACTCACTTGGGAGAGTCATAGTTGCGGTTCACTACCCTTGGAGGTAACTATCCGTGGCGAAACTTTCACCCGCAAGATCTTAGCTAGGCCCGGTGCACCGATGACCTGCTGTTTCTTGCGAATCAGCAGGTCATCCTGTGGGAGCTCTATTTAGAATTCACACTCCTTACTTGCAGCTTTTTATCTGGTTGTAAGCTGCCACTTTCCAAGAGCAGTTGTTGATCCAGGCAAGTGGCGACCAACATTTGAACGGAAAGAGGGCCCAAGGATAGGGATTGAATGCAGGACCATAGTCGAAAGCATAATCATATCTCACACCGTAGGGTTCT
>CACXBN010000016.1 GCA_902765885.1 uncultured Ruminococcus sp.
CGTTTATCATATGCCGGATTATGGGCATAAGCAGTCTTCTCTGGTCATCAAGAACGTCGCGCTGCAAATGGGGACTTTCCTCGATTACCATTGTGGCACGGTCGTTTTCACTGTACGGCGCCCACACGAGTTCTCCGACGGACGGGTTGCCTGTCTTTGCGAAATTCACCCACATCTGCATGACGAGTTCCGCAAGTTCCGGATCCGATCTTTCTCCCGTATAAATGGTTTCGTCTATATTTCCGAAAACATACGAAAGTTCAACTGCATGACATGCGCCTCTGTACTTTATGGCAGAAGGTTTTGTCCAGTAATACATATATACCTTGCCGCCGTTTCTGCTGTGCGACTCAGCCTGTCTGATTGCGGGAAGACGGAACATGATCTCGTTGTAGTACTCGCTCATTCTCCAGATGCTATGCCCGTGATGATGGTTCATGAATGTCTCAAGTGCTTTTTTGTCACTGCGCGAGAGAATCTTCATGTCATTCTCGAATTTGACCGGAATGCCGAAACGGTATGGAATAATTCCTCCTACTTCTCCGACCCAGTAGTTCATTTCATTGGCATTTGTGCCGATCATCATGTCAATATCTGCAGAGATGCCTTTGTCGTATGCCGAATACGGATCCGTGGGAATGATTATCCCGTCTCTCTCGGGAAAATTATTGTACATGTTGAGCTTTTCGTTTATCTGCATGATCTCCTTTTCCGTTAGGGCCATGAGATCATTCATGTTTTTGGCGCCGCTCTCAGCCAGAAACTTTCTTGTGAACGGAAGGCATTCTTCTTTTGAGAATGTAAGGGCGACGGAACCGCTTTCGGCTATAACACGCCGGAATAGTCCCTTTGCTTCGGATATGATCGGAAGCAGGGATACGGAACCGCCTCCGGCTGACTCGCCGAAAACGGTGACATTGTCAGGATCTCCTCCAAACGAGCGTATGTTTTTCTTTATCCAGCGAAGAGCTTCTATCTGGTCAAGCAATCCGAGATTCGGTGCGTCCCGGAAATCTTCCCCGCCGGGGACTTCTGAAAAATCTATGAAGCCCATTATGCCTATCCTGTACGCTGCCGTTACAAGAACCACATCAGGATGAAGGGATGCAAAGACCCTGCCGTCATACAGGGGGTCGGCAGTACCTCCCCATCCGTATGATCCGCCGTGGAAAAACACCATTACGGTCTTATCTTTCGGCCCGTCTGAGGCTCCTGTCCATATATTAAGGCAGAGACAGTCCTCGCCCTGCTTGTAATATGATGCGCGTTCGGTCTCCCATTCTGTCTGAATGGGAGACTTTCCGTTGTGAAAAGCTTCATATATTCCGCTGTCTGAGTCCGGCGCCTCAGGCCTTTTCCAGCGAAGAGGGCCCACCGGAGCCTTCGCAAAAGGAATGCCTTTGTACTCAGCCACATTGTCGACTATTTTTCCGACAAAAGTTCCGTTTTCGCATCTCGCTGCCGGATTGCCTTCGGGAATGCTTTCCAGCACGCGGTTCGGCGAATAACTGTTGCGGATTCTTTCGATGCTTCTTTCTATGTCCCTTTTTTCATGGACTTTCGAAAGAAGCATATTGCCAAGTTTCATCCTTTATTTTTTCCTCCCGAATATTCCTTTTACTATCTGGAAGAAATTCTTCTTGTCTCTCAGTTTGGCCTTCAGTTCTTTTATGGTCACATCTTTCTGAGAGTTGTGAGTTGCGAGAGCCTGTGCTGTCTTGACATATATGTCTTTGAATTTTTCTATGCTTTCCTCGTTGTATCTGCTGGCTGCAAAGTCGATCATAAGCTGAAGACCGTCCGCGCCGTCAAGGATCTCCATATCAAGAATAGACTGTGATGCTGCCTGATTCTGACGGACATCTATCGTTTCGATGTTCATGACTTCAAGTCCGCCCATATCGCGTATATCCTGCTGATAGAGAAGGTATGCGCTCTCGCCGTTTGCAACCTGGTTGTGCAAGTCAACATACGGATAGCAGCTGTGCTCTATTCCGAGTCGTACCTGTTCGTGAACGTCTGCAAATACATCACGGAGAGTCCTGTTGTCCGTGAATTTAACGCCTACGGGAAGATCTCTGAAGAGAAGGCCGACGGTACTCATCATCTGAAGGTCTTCACGTCCGTTGTATATCCACGAGAGTTTTATGTCGTTCTTGTTGTTGTAGATGGAGATCGCAAGAGCAGCGACGGTGATGAAAAACTCATTGCGGCTGATCCTGTAAGATCTTTCAACTGCCGTCATCTGAGGTCCGAGTATTCCGAGAGGCGCGAACATCTCACCCATTTCGTTTTCTCTTGATTCATGATCGATGGTCGGGTAACATGACCAGTCCGTTCCGTCATATGTTTCTTCGAAATATTTGCGGCTTTCTTCATAGAAATCGCTGTGAACTGCATCTTCTCTGTTCTGAAGCATCAGGTAGTAGTAGTCCTTGTCAGGTTCCATTCCCATAAAGAGCTTGCCTACATTGCCCATGAAGACTTTAAGAGAAGTGCCGTCGAAGAGAGTGTGATGAACGTCAAAGAACACGTATCCGGCCTTTTCGGTTTCAAACACCCTGCAGCGGTACAGCCTTCCTCCGATGATTTTGAACGGCATGACGAGTGTGTCTTTGAGGATATCGAATTCGAACTCAGTGAGTTTTTCTATCTTGATCTCTTCAAAAACTTCCGGTGAATACTTCTGTACTATTTCACCGTCGTCATTGAACTTGAAAGTGGTAAGGAGAGCAGGGTGGTTCTTGATAGCCCCCTCCAGTGCCTTTGCCATCTTTTCAAGGTCTATGAGTTCCTTGTCCACTTTGAGCATCGAGAAGAGGTTGTACATTGTGGATTTCGGCGTATAGAGCTGATAGTCGACCATGTACAGCTGCTCGGTGGTAAGCGGATGTTCCGATTTTATTGCCTTGTCATTCTTTTCGTCCGGTGATTCTCCGTCAGATGCCAGATGCATTTCTTCATAGAGCTTTGCGATTTTTTCCGGAGTACGTCCGCGGAAGATCTCACCTGCGTTGAGACCCGGAAGGTCACATTCGGTTATGAGTTCGATGGACGCAAGAGAATCTCCTCCCATTTCATAGAAATCGTCATGAATGCCGACCTGGTCGAGCTTTAATACTTTTTCCATAGCATGGCAGAGCTTTTCTTCGGTCTCATTGGTAGGAGCGGCATAATCGGTCTTGAAATCTTTTGTATCCGGCTTCGGAAGAGCTTTTCTGTCCATTTTGCCGTTGGCTTTGAGCGGGACGGAATCGATCTTGATATAGTATGCGGGAATCATATAGTACGGAAGGCGCTTTGAAAGCTCGTTGCGCATGTGTTCCGGATCCACTTCCACATCTTCCGTGTAGTATGCGCACAAATAGCTCTTTCCGTTGTCGTCAAATCCGCGTGCAGCGGCCCATTTGATGCCGAGTACCTGCTTTACGGCTGCTTCGATTTCAGCCGGTTCTATACGGTTTCCGTTGATCTTTATCATGTCTCCCGAACGGCCGAGAAGAACATAGTTTCCGTCCGGCTCGCGTCTGGCAAGGTCTCCTGTGTGATAGATGCCGTTCACAAAGGCTTTTGATGTCTCCTCCGGGAGATTTATATATCCGCGCACATAAGGGTTCTCGAAACAGAGTTCACCGATCTCTCCGTCGGCAACTTCGTTTCCGTCTTCTCCAAGAAGCACGATCTTTGTTTCGACTTCGGGTTTGCCTATCGGGCATGACTCATAGGATTTGTCTATTTTAAACACACCTACGGCAAATCCGGATTCACTGCAGGCATAGATGTTTATGAGGTCAAGATTTTTATTGTATAGGTTGTTTGCGGGTTCACTGCCCACAAAGAGCATTCTGAGGAAGGGCCCTGTGTTGTTGCCGAGCATGCGCACGTATGAAGGAGTCAGGAATGTGATGGAAATTCTCTTTAAGAAGAAGAACTTCGCAAGAGCTCCGGGGTTCTTTATCGTAGAATATGATACGACATACATTTTGCCCCTGAAAATGTACAGAACTTCAAGTATCACGATTACCGATGCAACGAAATTCATGGGTGCGAGAAGCGCAAGGCTGTCTTTTTCCGTGAAAGGAACTTCGCCGTTGACTTTGATGGATTCGATGGCGCGCCCGAGGTTTCCGTATTCGTGAAGAACGCCTTTCGGGTTTCCGGTCGTTCCGGATGTGTAAATTGCGTAAGCGGCATCATGGGGATCCGGATCTTCATGGCCCTCAAGCGGGACAGTGTGCATGATCTCTTCCCATGTGTCGGCGCTGATCTCGAATCTGCAGCCGCAGTCTTCTCTTATATATGCTATTCTTTCGGGAGCATATGTGTCCTCAACAAGAGCCCATGCGGCTCCTGCTTTCCATACTCCGATCATGGCTATGATCGGCATAACACCTCTCGGAAGGTTTATGAGGACAAAATCTTCCTTCCCTATTCCGTTGTTCTTAAGGTGAGCATAGACCCTGCCGCTCATGTCGTCGAGCTGCGCGTATGATATACCCTTTGTATGAGCTTCATCATAAAGGATTACGGCATTGGGGTCTTTCTTTGTGTAGTTCTGTAAGATCTGAATAATTGTTTCCATTTTCCGAAACTCCTGAATGTATGTCTTGAATGTTACTCTATGGTGAGAATATCGGAGAAGCCCGTAACTTCAAAAACCTCATTTACGGTCTCATTGACTCCGGTAACCGTCATCTTGCCGACTTTGTTCATTTTTTTCTGAGTTGAGAGAAGAACACGCAGTCCTGCCGATGAAATATACTCGAGATTGCTGAAATCCAGTACCAGGTCATCAACTCCGAGGAGGGATGCATTCAGTGTGGCTTCGAATTCGGGAGCGGTAGTCGTATCCAGTCTTCCTTCAAGAGAGCACGTGAGTTTTGAACCGTCCAGTTTCTTTGTGATTGTCATTTGTATGTCTCCTTATATTGTTTGTCTATATATTCTTGAATATTTTTAAAATGTTGTATCCGTCACTGTATTCGTATGTCATGTCATCCATCGTCTTCTTGACAAGGAAGACGCCAAGGCCTCCGATCTCTCTTTCTTCTGCCGAAAGGGAAGTGTCGGGATCTTCTTTTTCAAGCGGATTGTATTTTTTGCCTTTGTCCATGAACGTGATGATCACACGTCTCGGATCCATCTCGAGTTCATAACGCACGGTTGCTTCGCCCTTGCCGGGAGAATATGCATATTGAGCTATGTTGCCGAACAGTTCGTCTATCGCGATGTCGATCTGTGTCTGCGCCTTCATCGGACAGTCGATTGCTTCCAGTTCCGCATTGATGAAATCCGTTACGGCTTCTATGTTTTCAACAGAAGCGTCTACTGTTATCTCTTTCATTGTCTTTTTTCCTCCGCCCTTGAATTCCAGGCACAGCATTGTTAAGTCGTCGAACTGAGGAGCGCCGTTCACAAATGAATCGACGGAATTCTGAACGGCATTCAGCACTTCGTACGGACTGCCGTTTACGGCCGTGTTGAGCGCGTCAAGCATTCTGTCTGTTCCATACAGTTCCATCTTTTCGTTTGTCGCTTCGGGTACGCCGTCGGTATAGAGGAACAGCTTTGAACCGGGTGTCAGGTCTATTTCGTATTCCCTGTATTTCACACCCGACATTCCTCCGATGACGAATCCGTGTTTATCTTTGAGCAGTTCGAATTTGTTTCCGTTCTGCATGACTACAGGATACTCGTGGCCGGCATTTGAGGCTCTGAGGTGTCCTGTCGCAAGATCAAGAATTCCGTACCATACGGTTATGAACATTTCTTCGCGGTTGTTTGAGCAGATCTGTTCGTTCACTTTTTCGAGCACCGTCTTCGGACTTATGCCGTTCATACCGTGGTTTTTGATCATGATTTTCGATACCATCATGAAGAGCGCCGCGGGAACGCCCTTGCCGGACACATCCGCCATGACTATGCCGAGCGTATCGTGATCCACAAGGAAGAAGTCGTAAAAGTCTCCTCCTACCTCTTTTGCCGGCGTCATCGTCGCATATATATCGAACTCGGAGCGGTCCGGGAATGCAGGGTAAATATTCGGGAGCATGTCCGCCTGAATGCGTGTTGCGAGCGAGAGCTCTGTCCCGATCCTCTCTTTTTCGGCAGTGACCGATGTGAGATTGTTTTCGATTTCGGAGATATCCCTCTCCATATCGGCCATGATTAGAGCCAGATTCTCGATCTCATCTCCTGTTTTGATATTCAGCTTTGAAAAATGATCGGTCGAGATGATGCCGGCTCTTTTGTCCTTCACATAATTCTGTGCCGCATCTGCTATTTGGTTAACGGGCTTTACCAGCTTTCTCTTCAGGTGAAGAGTCATCAGCACTGCCATGAGAATGGTTACGACGGCCAGAACTATCACATACTGAATCAGGAAAGAGCGGCTCATGTCCGCAACAGTCTGCATCGAGATTCCGGTTACCGCATACCCCGCTACGTTTTTGTGGCTGTCATATACGGGAGCATTTCCCAGACTGAAATAGCCGTTATCGTTTTTCGATATGAGCGCCGGGATGACGGAAAGGTTTTTGCTTATTTCCGTGAGGACGTTTTTGTCAACATCCACTGCATGCCCTGATCCTTTGAAGTCGCCGGATGGGTCTGAATTGAGCACTATTATGAATTTTTTACCGGTCGGATCGAGGAAACCGATGTATGCCGTACTGAGTCCGTTTGCATCTGCTATTTTTTTCAGCAGTTCGGTGATCTCATAAAATCTTTCATCTGCGATGGACTCAAATGCTTTGGCATATTCATCTGAGTCAGGTTTCTGTCTTACATCCTCCGAAAGGCCGAGATAGGTTTCCGTTACCGCGTCCACGTATTTGCCGACCTCATCTCCGTCCACGATCCCGGCTATGGTTTTAGCGGCATCCTCGGCTTTTTCGGTATACTGATTTCTCACTGAATTCGTGTAAAGGTAAAATCCGAACAGCACAGCCGCAAGCGATAGTACCACGCATATTATGATGATTGCATGGAATGTTCGCGCGCTCAGTGAATTCTGAAGCCGCTCGAAGTCGTTCATTTCTCTGATTGATTTTTCTGGCATAACTGTCTCCTGAATTGATTTGAATGAATGTTAACATTCAATGCATGAGAATAATTATTGAAACAATGCCAGACTTCATAAGCCTGACATTGTGTGCGATATTATTCTATTGTGAGTATGTCTGAAAATCCCGTGACTTCGAATACTTCGTTGACTGTTTCGTTAACGTGCACGACCTTCATCGACCCCTGTCTGTTCATTATCTTCTGAGCAGAGAGGAGAACGCGGAGACCTGCCGATGATATGTAATCGAGCTTTTCAAAATCCAGAATGAGATCCGTAACTCCGGAGACGCTGTCCTTTATTACCGATTCGAGATCGGGAGCCGTGGTTGTGTCAAGGCGTCCCTCGAGAGCTATTTTAAGTTCTGTTCCTTTAAGTTCTTTTGATATTGTCATTTCGTTGTCCTCCCGTGTCAAAACTTTTTATAAATGATCATTTCCACAGTGTCGTCCGCAATCGCTATCTTTACTTCGTCAGCGATCTTTGCGATTATCGACTTTTCAAGTTCGTCCCATTCCTCGGTGTCTTCTTTGGCGCTCTGCCTGTACTGGTTGAAGGACCATATTCCGGCTGTTGCCATGGAGAAGTCGGTATAGTCGGCTCCGGCATAAGTCCAGCCTTCTGCATATTCACCGGTGAGATTGAGATCGATCTCTTCAGGCTCAAGCAGCCTTTCGAAGATGTCTCTGAGCTTTCCGAGAACACCTTTTGCCGCTGAGTTCTTTCCGCTTGTGGATGCGGAAAGAAGTCTTTTTCTCATTTCCGAGTTCATAATCGTCTCTGCCTTCAGGTGCAGCTCGAAATTGCGGTCGTTGTCCTCGATCCAGAACAGAGCTTCATGCTCACCTGTAATTGCATTCATCATGCCCATCATCTCTTCGGTGAGAAGACGCATGTGCAGTGATTCCTTTTTTTCAAGGCCCTTGAATGAGCATACGAGTTCAGTCTGTCTGAGGGCAGCATCAAGGCCGGCGCCCTTGTTCGAGACTTTTATAACATCCGATTTCATAAAAACCTCCCTTTGACTAAGCCATTCGGCATTTCCGGAAACAGTGGTCCGTATCAGCTGAAGGCTTGTTCATAACTGATTTATTTTACTACATCTTATTGTATAATATCAAGTAAAAAGCACAAAAAATATGGCGCCGCACGCGCTTTTCGGCAGTAATTCTTTCCTCTGTAAAGCAATGTTTTTTGAGGACTTGACAAAAACCGGTAAAATGAGTTATAAACATAATGATATCTGGAAAAACCGGGAGGGTATTTATGAAAGAAAAAATAAGCAAAATGCTGAAAAGCTACTTTTTTGACGGATTTCTTCTGATAGCGCTCGGTGTCGTTATGATAGTGTGGCCGAAACAATCGCTGAGCATATTGTGCGACATCATAGGGGCTGTCATAATCGTGATGGGACTCATAAAGCTGATCACTTTCTTCGCTGGAAAAAAGGAAGAAAAGGAAGCGAAGGATCTTCTTGTCGGAATCATACAGCTTGCCCTGGGCACAGCTCTGATCGTCAAGGCGGATTTCTTTATTACCGCGTTCCAGATAATAACCGCGATCATACTCGCATACGGCGCGATAGTCATGCTCTGCCATGCCATAGCTCTCAGAAAGATAAAGGGACCGATGTTTGTTCTCTCGATCATTTTCGGTATAATTACCCTTGTACTTGCGGTTATAATTTTCATAGATCCTGCAGCTTTCGCTGAATTCAAGACCCAGCTCCATGGAATATCGCTTATAGTGGAAGGTCTTGCGATGATCATAGTCCTCAGCAAGGTAAAGGACGAAAAAACGAATGTCCTTGCTGAAAAGGAAAGCAAGAAATAAAACGACTTGATCAAAGACAAACGACTGGCTCTATCTTTCGTAGGCCAGTCGCTTTTTTATTGCTATTTTTGAAATATCAGTGTTATTTTCGTTCCTTTGCCGGGCTCGCTGTCAAGCTTAATGTCCGCATTATGCAGCCTTGCCCCGTGCTTTACGATGGACAGGCCGAGGCCTGTGCCTCCCACTGCTTTGGAATGGCTCTTGTCGACCCTGTAAAACCGCTCGAATATTCTTTCCTGTTCCGATTCTTCGATTCCGATCCCGTTGTCTTCAACCGATACAAACGGACTGCCGCCTGAATAACCCGTCAGGATGTGCACATATCCGCCATAGCGGTTGTATTTTATCGCGTTGTCCGCAAGGTTGTATATCATTTCGCTGATCACCGGCTTTACACCGTTTACAACGGCCTCCGTGCCCGTGAGGCTCATCGAAATGCTCTTTTCCAAGGCGATAGACTCAAGAGAGCGGAGTATCTCGTCCGATATCTCATGAAGGTCGCACTCTTCCGGTTCGGGAAGTCCCGCCTCCTCGTCAAGTTTGCTTAGTCTCATGA
>CACXBN010000017.1 GCA_902765885.1 uncultured Ruminococcus sp.
ACTATTTTGACAAGAGAACCTTCTGAAAACTTGAAGGGAATTCACAACAGGATGCCCCTTATTTTCCATGAAGACAATATTGAAAAATGGATCGATCCTGCATCGGATCCTTCAGAGCTGATTGGTCAGGCGCTGACTGATGTCATTATAGAAAAAGCAAAACAGGAGACGGTTTCATGAGACTATTTATTTCCATACAGTTTGATGACGATATAAGAAAAAGAATACTTAAGGTACTAAGTGACTGCAGAAGCGCCGGGGTGAGAGGAAGGTTTTCTCGTGATGAGAACATCCATCTTACGCTTGCATTCATAGGGGGATACAATAACCCGCAGTTCGTTCTTGATGCTATGGAAATGGTGCAGTTTGAACCTTTTGACATCGAATTTGACCGTCTTGGCAGTTTCGGTGATATATTGTGGCTCGGAACAAAGGAAAACAGACAGCTTGAAAGGCTTGCTGATGCTGTGAGAAGAGAACTTGCTGCAGACGGCATACCGTATGACATAAAGAAATTCAGGCCTCATATAACACTGGCAAGAGATGCATCGGGAATTGAAAAGACTGCGGGGAAAGTGTTTATCCCAAAGGAGAAAGCGACAGTTAAAAGAATATCGCTTATGCAGTCCACAAGAAAGATGAACGGCATGATATATACGGAACTCGGCTGTGTTTTTGCGAATTTCCAAGCCGATACATGAACTTTGATTGCTTCATAAATCAAGACGCAATAAGTGATTATTTGTAGAGCAATCGGTGACTGAGATCAACCATGATACATTGGAAAGAAGGGGAGCTATGAGTACCAGAAAAGAGATATTAAGCAGCTTCTATGGTCAGTATGACGAAGATGGACGGACCACAAGGTCGCGGCATGGACAGCTCGAATTCTGTACAACAATGTCTTACATACACCGGTATGCGGCTCCGGGCTCAAAGATACTTGAAGTCGGAGCCGGAACAGGCAGATACTCCATTGCTCTTGCAAAAGAAGGAATGGATGTGACTGCTGTCGAGCTGGTCGAAAATAATCTTGCGGTTCTAAGAGAAAACAGTAAAGAGCTAAAGAATCTGGAATCATACCAGGGAGATGCAACTGATCTCAGCAGATTTTCTGATGACTCATTTGATGTGACGCTTTTCTTCGGCCCGATGTATCATCTTTACGAGGCAGATGAAGTCAGCCGCGCGATTGATGAAGCGATTCGTGTTACAAAACCCGGCGGTGTTATCATGTTTGCCTTTATTTCCGTGTTTGCAATTATGTACGCTAATTACTTTTACGGTAATTGGTCTGCAGGGCAAAAAATGAATTTCACAGAGGAATATAAAGTAAGGCATTTCAAAGAACAGCTTTTCACCGGCTATGATATAACTGAGTTCGAAGAGTTATTTCAGAATAAGCCGGTAGAATGGATCACGACAGCAGGTGTGGACGGACTTCTGGAACCCATTGAAAAGCGCTCGGATTTTTCACTCACTGACGAGGATTTTAAGAAACTTGCAGATTGGTATCTTGCTTTTTCAGAAAAAAGAGAGCTTCTGGGAACTACAAACCACCTTCTGTATATCTGCCGGAAACAGTAATACCTTATAAAGAAAATATGTAAGATATCAAGCGATTTAATCGGGGTTTGCAGATGAATGATGAAATGAAGATATGAAAGATCACATCAAAAGAGCTGAATGATTTAAACTATAACAATTGATTTTTATGGAGCAATCAATGACTGAGATCAACTATGATACATGGGAAAGAAGGGAAGCGTATGAGTTCTTTTCAGGAATATCAAATCCCTTCTATATGGTTACTTTTAAACTTGATGTAACCGATTTGTATGATTTTTCAAAGGCACGCGGCATCTCATTTTATAAGTCCCTAATATGGGTGTGCACAAAGGCAATGAACCAGATAGACGCATTCAGAGTCACATCTAAAGACGGAAAGATTTTTATGCTTGACCGCAGAAATCCGAGCTTTACCGATCTGAAACCCGGTGGCAGACAGTTTTATGTTGTTACCATGGACTATGTAGATGATATTGAGATTTTCTGCCGTGAGGCTAAAGCTGCCAGTGAAAATCAAAATTTCTTCATTGATAAAACTAAGGAAACAGAATCTTTGGTATATTATTCATGTCTTCCATGGATCGAGATGACTGCATTGACAAACGAACGTGATTACTCGTCTCCCGATTATGCCAACGACAGCATACCGCATATTGCCTGGGGAAAATATACGGAAGAAGGAAACAGGAAAAAACTCGGATTTTCCATTGAGATCAATCACAGATTCGTCGATGGAATACATATCGGAATGCTGGCTGAAAAAATGGAAGCCGAGATGAAGCATCTGAAAAAATCACTTTCATAAAGTGATAACAGTGAAACGTAAATCAATGTTAATATGTTTTATACATGTTGCTTTAAACCGCGAAATCGGGTAGAATAAACACAGAAGTACAGGAAGTACAATTTTGATTCGGAGACAGATATGAGCATAATCATCGGAGTTGCAGGTGGAACAGGTTCCGGAAAATCAACATTCACTCAAAGGCTTAAAGAAGAGTTCGGAGATATGATCTCCATCATTTACTACGACAATTATTATAAGTCCAGAGATGATCTGACTTTTGAGGAGAGAAAGCTCATAAACTACGATCACCCGGATGCTTTTGACACCGATCTCCTCATAGAACACGTGAAAGAACTCAAGAATGGAAATCCGGTCGACTGTCCGGTATATGATTTTTCCATTCACAACAGAACACATGATACTTTAAGAATATATCCTTCAGAGGTAATTGTAATTGAAGGCATCCTGGTTTTGCAAAATGATGAACTCAGAAATCTGCTAGATATAAAAATATATGTTGATACCGATGCTGATGAAAGAATACTTCGCAGAGTCATCAGGGATGTTAAGGAAAGAGGACGGGATATCGAAGGAATTGCCAAACAGTATCTTACGACAGTTAAGCCCATGCATTACATCTATGTTGAACCTACAAAAGCGCTTGCTGATATTGTCATAAACAGCGGTCTCAACGACGTTGCCTTCGATGTCATTAAAGTCAAGATACAGTCTCTTCTCAAAAGAAACGCTGAGAGGGAGAAAGAAGAAAACAAATGAAGACAATCAAAGTTGTCGCCGCAGTGATAAGAAGCAGCGACAAAATTTATGCGACCCAGCGTGGTTATGGGAAATATAAGGACTATTGGGAATTTCCGGGAGGGAAAATAGAAGAGGGAGAAACTCCGGAAGAGGCTCTCAAAAGGGAAATCTCGGAGGAATTGGATACCGAAATAGATGTTGGTGACCTGATTGATGTCATAGAAT
>CACXBN010000018.1 GCA_902765885.1 uncultured Ruminococcus sp.
CCCGGAGGACGATTTCTTTCAGAGTCCAAAGAGGTCTTACGAAACTGCGTGAGGCTGCGGGAACCCTGGACTGGGATTTCGGGAGAAACCGGTATTATTCCGGAAAGGTATCTGAATGAAGAGAAGGGCCTCTGGCCAGTGTTGCTGACTTAAATTATTTCTGAAAACTTTCCCTTGAAGATGTTTTTTCCGGGAATTGTAGAGGGAGGAGGTCATGAAAACAGGCATGAGCAGGGCTTACGAACCTATTGGAAAATCGCTTGAATATCCCTATTTCAGCGGTGGGGAGACAAGGAGCATATCCTATATCGGTGTTCCCAGGATTCTTCTTACGGATGATAAATTTAAGAATGTATCCGCAGAAGCAAAGCTTCTCTACGGAATCATGGTGGACCGCACAAAAATATCTGCCAGGAATGGATGGGTGGATAAGGAAGGGAGCAATCTCATGTCCCTGTGTCAGTCTTGCCACAATAAAATCCATAGTGAAATGGTTGACAGATAAAAAAATAAGGCCATTCGTTAGAATGACCTCTTTGGTAGCGGAGCGGGTGGGAGTTGAACCCACACGGCACTCAATAACAGTTTTCTTCCCAACAGTCATGGACCACTCCGTGCGTGCCGCATACCACCAGTATTCTGTTTGTCATAACATTTTCCTCCTCTGTATCAATAAGTGTCATGGCTGCAATGAGAGTCTGGACAAGAACTAAATAGAGTGAGGCCAAGTCAAAGGGAATGTAACCTGCAAGTGCAGATATAAAAACTGTTATTAACGAGACGTTCCATAACTAATATAAACGACAGATAGCTTTTTTTCAAGGCTGGGGCTGGGGTAAAATCCCTGTTTTGGGGCACCCTGAACAACGGCGCCCAGCATCATGTGCAAAAATCAGAATTCAAAAGGGGTATTGATGTAGTCAGTAACTGTAATGTTTTGTTATACTATATATCGGATTATGAAAGAAGCCTTTTCAAGACCATAGACGTTGAATAAGAGGTGGATTATGAGTAAAAATATTCTGATAATAGGTAATGGTTTCGACTTATACCATAAACTCCCGACAAGTTATAAGGATTTTTTGTTTTTCACCAAACACTGGAATGAATTTAAAGAAGAATATGATAAACAGAAAAAAACCGAAATGCCACAAAATAATAAACGGATTAAAGTTCGCCTTGGGAACAGGAACGAACTAACATTAGAATCACTGAATGATTTTGCAAAACATGCATATTTGTATTCGAAAGAACATATAACATATCTTGATAATCATGTTAAACATAATGCATGGCTGTATTATTTTGAGGCAATAACGATGCCGGGTCAAAACTGGATTGATTTCGAGGAAGAAATCTATCGGGCTTTATCCCAAGTTGAATTATACTATACTAATTTTCTTACTTCTATTGAACATACTATTCCAGAGATAATAATGCCTGATTTGATGAAAAAGGTAATCCGCACCTTTGGTGAAATGGCAGAAGCGAAAAAACAAGGATATCGATATTTGGCAACTAGAGGGTTTACTTCAAGAATGGCTGTACCAGAAGTTCTTAATCCAAACAAAGCTCTGCTATTAGATTTTATGAAAGATGAGTTGGATGTACTTAATAAATGTCTTGATTATTACTTACTTGAATTTGTATCAAAGATTGATTGCGACGTCCTTTCAGAACAGATAAAAAAACTTGGCAAAATAGCCTTGTTAAATTTCAATTATACATATACTTTTTCCGCAGTATATGGCGATGAAAATTTGGACAAACATCATGCTATTCATGGTGAAGCGAAAAAAGAAAATCTTGTACTTGGTATTTCTGACGAATCGTTTGGAAATAGTATAGACTTCATTTATTTTCAGAAATTCTTTCAAAGGATTCAGAAAAAAACAGGTAGTTTTTACAAAAAATGGCTAGATGAATATTTATTTTCTGAACCATTAGATGTTTTTATTATGGGGCATTCACTTAATAAGGTTGATAAAGGCGTGCTTCAAGACTTTTTCTGCCATGAAGAAGAGGTTCGCTTAATAACAATTTACTATCACAGTCAGTCAGGATATGAGAATTTGATTATCAACCTGGTAGACATGTTTGGAAGGGACTTTATCATCGAGCAGACAGGAAAAGAAAGAATCGTTTTTGAAGAATTGAAACCGCCGGTTCAAAAGGATTAAGATCATTCAAACTGATAAAGACCTAAAAAAAAGATAAAAATATGATTTATTAATACTATTTTCAGAGAGCTTCGGCTCTCTTTTTTGTTGCCGAAATGGAAGGAGAAAGAATGGCTAAAGACGGAACGGCAAGAGGAGGGGCAAGGGTCGGTGCTGGGAGAAAACCGAAAGCACTTGCTGACAAGATCGCTCTCGGTAAGCCGGCGGAGATCCTTTCCCTTCCTCAGCCGGCGGATATAGAGGGTACGGATGTGCCTCCTGTGAAGGATTTTCTGAAGGCTGCCCAGAAGAGCGGCATTGACCTCTGCGCGGAGGATGTATTCAGAAGTACATACACATGGCTGAAGGAACGGGGCTGTGAGAAG
>CACXBN010000019.1 GCA_902765885.1 uncultured Ruminococcus sp.
AGGCAGAATATTCTTCCTCCCGGAGTACCGTTCACCCAAGGCGGTGGAAGGACTTGAGAACTTTTCCCATCTGTGGGTCATCTGGGGATTCAATCTTCCCTTCGCTTCAAAAAAAGACGAGATAGGAAAATGGTCTGAAACCGTCCGTCCTCCCAAGCTGGGCGGGAACAAGAGGGTAGGCGTTTTCGCCACAAGGTCGCCAAACAGGCCTAATCCTCTTGGACTGTCGGTAGTAAAGATAGTGTCAATCTCTGCAGATGGAGACGACGGGCCCGTAATCACTGTCTCGGGGATCGACATGGCAGACAATACACCGATATACGATATAAAGCCATATCTTCCGGATGTAGATTCCGTCAGCGACGCCAAAGGCGGATTTACCGATGAGATTCCGGACGAAAAGCTGATCGTATGCGATCCTGACGGCTGCTTAGGGTCATTGCCCGACAATCAGAAAAAATCCCTGACCGGCATCCTCGAAGAAGATCCGAGACCCGGATATATCAAGGATGAAAATCGGGAATATACATTATCATATTCAAAGTATGAAGTTACTTTCAAGGTATCTGATAGAACATTGACCGTTCTGAATATCACAGAGGCAGATAACAGATCTATTTCGGAAAAAGGAGCAGATAAAAATGCTTGATTCTGTAAAAACCAAAAGATTCGAGATGAGGTATATGAAGTTCGGAAGCGGAAAAGATAATCTGGTTATCCTTCCGGGGCTGAGCATCAAAAGCGTACTAAACTCGGCAGCGGCTGTCGAAAATGCGTACAGTTCATTCAAGGAGATGTTTACCGTATGGCTGTTCGACAGGCGTGAAAACCTTCCCAGGACATACAAGATCAAAGACATGGCCAGAGATACCGCCATTGCCATGAGAATACTAAAAATAAAAGATGCCTGTATTTTCGGAACTTCTCAGGGAGGAATGATAGCGCAGTGCTTGGCCATCTATCACCCGGATCTTGTTTCAAAGCTGATTCTGGGGTCGACCGCATCAAGGATCAGCAGTGAATCTCACGATGTCCTGCAAAAATGGATAGACCTGGCTGAGAGCGGGAATGTATCTGAGCTTAAACAGTCATTCGCAAAAGCCATTTATTCAGAAGAATTGTATAAAAAGGCCGAAAAGCTGTTCTCCTCACCAATGGGAGAAACCGATGAAGACCTGAAACGCTTTGTGAAACTTGCGAAAAGTTCAAGCGGATTTGATGTCTACAATGATCTTGACAAGATCAAATGCCCTGTTCTGGTCATAGGAGCCGAAAACGACTGCGTTCTCGGTGCAAAAGCATCCGTGGAAATCGCAGAAAAAGCAGGATGTGACCTTTATATGTACGAAGGATACGGACACGCGGTATATGATGAAGCTCCCGACTATAAAGAGAGAATGATTGCATTTCTTAAGAAAAACTGACACAAAGAAAAACGCCGACAAACAAAATTACAGTGAAGCGAGGAGAACATGAAAACAGAAAAGTGCAGAATTTGCGGAAGCGAGAATCTTCAGAAAATGGGCAGCCAGATCATCTGTGCCGACTGCGGAAGAATATTTGACGCAGAGGACGAATCGAATCCGGAATCGTTTAATAATGAAGCACGAAAGAAGTGGATCTTCAGAGGAGTTATATTGCTCATTGCAATACTAAGCCTTGTTATTCTGGAACTCACGACGCACTTCATATCAAATTTCTTAAATTATATCTGGCGTGGCAGATAGTCATCCCCACTTTATGATTAAAGCGGGCAGAATCAACAGTCTTCTGTTGTTCTGTCCGCTTTTCCTATGTAGCCATTCTTCGTTTGGCTTTTGTATGCTTGAACGATATCCCGGATCGGATGAACTTATTTTAATCTAGTTTCCAGTCGGATTCCACAATACCGATTCTGTTGAAAGACTCCCAGTCGATTTCAATAACGTCTGCTGCCGTTTTGAACAGCTCTTCCAAGTCAACTTTATCTCGCCTTGAATTGTATGCAGTCGTATGCTCATCCATGAGGCCGTTTACAACGTCTATATTTTCACCGCTGAAATCATACACGATATCTTCGATATAGTAAGGTCTGACTCCCCAGTTTGAAAAGGCTCTGTTGTATTTATTGAAATGAGTCCAGTTGTTTAGAATCACGTTCCCGGCTGTTGCACACCATGCATAAGGATCTCCAGGAACAGTCTGATCAAGATCTTCTATTATTTTGGAAAGTTCGGGGTTAGCTTCAATCCAAACGGGACTGTTCACATATTCGGGGTAAATGGAGCGGCTGCCTGTAAAGCCGTTCTCAAGAGCTCTCTGATAGAACATGGCTACTGCCTGAACGTACCACATGGAGCAATCTATTATAAGATTGCCGTGGACGGAGAGATTTCTTCCCCCGTTCATTATGACTCCGTGTCCCTTTACGGTTTCTATAACATTTCCATATGCTTCAGCAAAACTTGAGCCTCCGTCCCAGTATATTGCGGCTGACCCCATTTTGTTGAGATTCGGTGCCGCAGCTGCTGCTCCGACCGAACCTATGTTATGTATATAGTTGTACCTGGTTATATTCTCAACATATCCGCTGATTCCAGTCGCCCCTATATCATCCGAAGCTTTGAGAATGTCATGTATATCATTATATTCTGCCGTTATATATGCGGCTTCTCCGTCTATTCCGCAGGAATTCGAGTCATAAAGTTCATTGTGTGAAACAACTATTCCGCAACCGCTTACGCTGATGCCGGCTTCATAAGGGAAGTTAACAAGACCCCAGTCATGGATCTTATTGTTGTAAACAAGCGAGTTCCCGCGTCTCAGAGTTTCAAGATCTCCGCTTATTACCCTGATCCCCGCTTCGTTGGCATCATGAAGGTGATTTCCCTGCACAAGAATATCGTCACCCGTCACGTCAATGATCCAGTCTCCTGCAACCGAACTTATGCTGCAGTCCCTGATGGTGATGTGATCGGCCTTCGCCGTGATTCCGCTTGCAAGAGAAGACTCAAATGTCAGATTCTCTATTGTGATGCAGTCAGCTCCGTCGATATCCATAAACCCACGAGAAAGAGGAAGCGTGATCTCACTTGTCTCAAAACCATCACCCGGGTAGTAATACAGCACGCCGTTCCTGTCAATGTAGTATTCACCGGGAACATCGAGTTCCTCCGGAATGTTGTACCAGTAAAGGAGTCCGCCTTCCACAGGCGCATACCCGCCCTGATACGGAACCGTCATGATTCCCCTGTCTTCATCGAATCCCAATACTCCGGAATTGTCACTTACCCACAAGACCGCAAATCTTCCGGCTACTCTGACGTCATCTGTGGAATGCCAGGATCTTATATGATCGCTGTGTTCTGTCCCGTATTCGATCTGTACGGTCTTGGCCTCGTATTCTCCGCCTTCATTGTCAGTCACGGTAGTCGGGTTACCGTACTGATCGAGCATCGTGCTTCCGGGACCAATGTTTATCCATTCTTCGTTGGGATATCTTGCAAGTGTCTGGGTAACTCCATCAACGGACAAAAAAGGCACATCGGAAATATAGTCTCTGCCGTTCTGGATCTCATTTATATAATCAACTGAAAAGCCGTATTCTTTCAGATCCGTCTGAACGATTTTGTCTCTGGCTGATTCAGGGAAGAACTTTGCCGCTTCTCCTGTTAAACCGGAGAAATCTTCGCTTTTCAGTGATACGCCTCCAACGATTCTTGCGCCGTCTTCACCGATGTACCTGACAGTACAATTCTCGGTTCCGGCATCCTCTTCAGTGAATCTTATCGGCTCTGATATCACATATGTTCCGGTTTTTATTATAATGTCAATGGCTGAATAATTATCTTTGTCCAGTTTCCGTACCGCATCCCTTGCGGCTTCCAAACTCTTATATGGAGAGTTTTCCGAACCGTCGGCATTGTCAGAAACTGCACTTGCAGAAACATAGATCGTGATCTTCTCTCCGACTCCGACATGATCCGTATTCACTGAGCCGCCATCTGAGCTTTTTCTGTATTTCTCGCTGAAGATATGGGATATGGAAATTGCCCTTGCAAGTTTCCCTCTGAACCCTTCCTGCGCGAAAGCAGGTACACTCAAGGCAGCTACGATAATAATCGCCAGAATTAAACAAATGGATTTTATATGTGTTTTATTCAAAAGATACACCTCCGGTTTTTGGCTGAAAGTCCCGTTTATCAAAAAGCTCCGATTCGGAACCGGAGCTTTTTGTTTATATGCTTAATTAGCAAGTTCGTTGAACATTGCGTATGTCGTCTTGAAGCCTGCCTTCTTTTCTTCGATGAATTTTTCCATCTCTTTGATTTCGTCTGCTGAAAGGCTGTCTGTCATTCCCTCTTTAAGAGTTCCCTTGTACATCCTGTCCAGAATCTGAGACCAGAGGATTCCGCATGTCGTAATTTTACCTTCTCTTTCGACCACAATAATATCAGAATTGCCGGCAAACAGTTCGTCTACTGCTCTGACACCCATTTTAGTAGCCAAAAGCCTGTCTGAAAGTGTAGGAGATCCGCCTCTAACTATATGAGCCATTCTGCAGAATTTGGATTCGACCCAAAGCTTGTCATTATTCTCTTTCTCGGACAACTCTCTTGTAACTTCGGTGATTTTTTTGGTAAGCGCGGGACCGACTTCCGGAAATGCTTCTGATACGATAATAAGGAAACTTCTCTTTCCTTCCCTGCGAAGTCTGATTATTTTATTGATGCAGGCTTCTTCGTCAAAATCGCATTCTGGTATAACGGCGGCTACCGCACCGGTAGCGATTGCCGTATTGAGTGTAATATCACCGGCTCCTCTTCCCATAACTTCAACTACGTTACATCTTGCGTGAGACTCACATGTATCATGAAGTCTGTCGACATTGTCAACGACCGTCTGCATTGCTGTGTCAAATCCTATTGTGTTATCGGAAGCAGTTATGTCATTATCGATAGTTCCCGGTATGCCTATGGTCGGGATCCCTCTTTGAGACAGGTCTGTGGCTCCTCTGAAAGTTCCGTCGCCGCCTATGGCAACCACTCCGTCTATCTCATGTTTTTTCAGATTTGCAATAGCTTTCTGCATTCCTGCTTCTTCTTTGAATTCAAGGCATCTGTCAGAGTAAATGAAGGTACCTGAAAGCTGTATCTTATTGGAAACTGCTCTGTTTGTCAATTCCACGAATTCATCATGGATCATTCCTCTGTATCCGCCAAGGCTTCCCATGACCTGAACTCCCCTTGCGTTTGCTGCTCTTGTGACCGCCCTGACTGCGGCGTTCATTCCGGGAGCATCTCCGCCTGATGTGAGAACACATATTTTTCTGAATTTAGCTGACATTTTTATACCTCTTTGCTTTTTATATTCTTTTTACGAATTGTAATACATTATTGCGCAAAAATCAATTGCAATAGCTACAAAAGTAGGCATGCCACAGATTTTTTTCACAGTTTATTTTGTTTTTCCGATGTGATATAATTGAGATGTATTATTCAAGAAGAAAACGGAGGACATGCAAATGGGTAAAAACAGAATAGCTTCCATCTTTATCCGTATTTCAGTAGCAGTTTTAATTCTGGCAATCCTGATACCGGTTTCCGTATTTGGTGATGATATGAGGCAGTATAACGAACAGTTTACGGATGTTCCGGCAGACGCATGGTATCATGATTCGGTTGCCAGAGCATACTCAGCCGGACTTATAAACGGCAAGACTGCAGATACTTTCGTTCCCAACGGTGACGTAACCATAGCCGAAGTTATCAAACTTGCGGCAGTCAGTCACAAATATATCACGAGCGGTTCCGTATCAGACGAATATTTTAAAAGCACATACCCGGGCACTACACTGTGGTATGAGCCATATCTCAGGTATGCTCTTGAGAACAGTATAGTTACCGAAACATATGAGAATTACAACGCGCCTGCAACCAGAGCGACGGTTTCAGTGCTGTTTCACAGAGTCATACAGACTTCCGGCACGACACCTGCCATAGTCAACAACATTACGGGCCTTGTGCTGAATGATGTACCTACCGGAACATGGTATTATACAGCAATATACAGACTGTATGCGTGGGGGATTATGAACGGGGACGGAACGGGAAACATGTATCCCGAATCCAAAGTAAAAAGAAGTGAAATTGCGGCAATAGTCATAAGAGTAACAAATCCCGATGACAGGGCGTTTGACGAGAATATTAAAGAGGAAGCCCCCGAAAAGCCAAAAGAAGGCAGTTATCAGATAGTTCTTCATCAGGGCACCAATTCTCCCAAGACATTTACGGGAATATCATCTGTGGGTGCTGAATTCTATGGCAAAAACGGCGAATACGCACCCGAATATTCACATGAGCTCGACAATCTCAGCAACCTCACGATTTCCGAAAGCAGCATTTCTTTTGATCTGTATTACGGGTCGGGATTTGACGCTTTAACCATTATAAGAGGATGGCTTAATGATTCTGCGACCGTCATAAACAATCAGCAAAAAAATGAAATTCATGAAGTCAAATCAAAAGTTAATGAATATCTTAGGCTGTGGGTCGACGGAACTCTTGTAAGTATTCGGCAGCTTTGGATCACAGACACAACCAATTACACCAACTATACTTTCTTCTTTGAAGACAATATTGATCCAAGAGTATGTTCGGAGATATATTTTGCACTCGGAAAAATGAAAAGCGAAGACGCGAGATCCTTCGGACTCGAATCTCTTGCACAGAAGATCTCACTCGCAGATAAAGATACTTCTGAAAACACAGATGAACCGGTACAATCCGGAGAACCGACCGAGAAGTACTATGAAGAGATTGAAAAAGCCAAGTCAAATGCCGTTCTGATGATATTCGAGTATGAATGTGAACGCGGAACAATTCTGTATGGAGTTGGGCTTTACGGCGGAAACAGCACGGATTACAGACTTATTATCATCTTCAAAAACGGCGAAACCCTTACTGTAGCACGTGACAGAGTGGAAAAAGTCAGGGTCAATGATTCTGGTGATGTTCTTTATTATTCGATTATTGCGCCTGACGGGTATGAGCTCGCATACGGAATAAACTTAAAATATTGATTGGATTTATTTGTTATTAGATATGAAAAAGCCATTTATAGGCAATGATACATTTGATGAGTTCAGATGCGGTTCATGCGGCAGAATTCACAGAGCATACCTTAAAGAACTGTATATAGATGATGACGCCATTCAGTCACTTCCCGAAGTTCTGAAAAGGTACAATTCAAAAAAGCCGTATATACTGTCAGACGACAATACATTCTGCGCGGGAGATGCCGGGAAAAAAGTTCTGTCTGTTCTTGACAGAGGCTCATTTGCTTATTCAAATCATATCATGAAATCAGCTCCGGGAGAACGTCTCAAACCTGATGAGAGGACAGTCGGAAACGCGCTCATGTACCTTCCTGCCGATGCAGATTCCGTTATCTCAATAGGCAGCGGCGTACTCAATGATACCGGGAAAATCATCGCTGCTACAAAAGGGGTTCCATATATAATAATTGCCACAGCGCCTTCCATGGACGGATTCGCTTCAGCCAATTCATCCATGGAAAGAGACGGGCTTAAGATAACAATTGACTCCAAATGTCCCGATGTAGTAATTGCCGATCTCAGCGTTTTGATCTCAGCTCCGGCACATATGATCCTCTCAGGCACAGGAGATATGCTCGCAAAGTACGTCAGTATCGCCGAGTGGAAAATTTCGAACATAATCACCGGAGATTATTACTGTCAGTTTATAGCGGATACAGTCAGCAACTCACTGAACACTGTTGTGAAAAATGCTACCGGTGCATTGAGTGGCAATAAAGAAGCGATTTCAAAGATACTGGAAGGCCTTGTTTTTTCCGGTATTTGCATGAATTATGCCGGGAATTCGAGACCGGTATCGGGCATGGAACATTATATTTCCCATATCTTTGATATGAGAGCCCTTGAATTCGGCACTGCTAGCGACCTTCACGGGATTAAGTGAGGGATAGCAACGCTCAAGACAATCGAGGCTTATGAAAAGCTTACGAAATATAATCCCGACATTGACAAAGCCCTGAAGTATGTCGAAAATTTCGACTATTCAGACTGGAGTCTGGAATTAAAAAAATTCCTTGGCAGAGCGGCGGATGTTCTTATAGAAAAAGAAAAGACAGAAAACAAGTACAGCCGCAGTTCTCACAGGGAACGGATTATGAGAATATGTGAAGAGTGGGATAAGATAAAGGATATCATATCCACCCTGCCAAGTTCTTCCTGGCTCAGATCATTCATGAAAGAGATAGGGCACCCGGTATCTTTTTCCGAAATAGGAATAAGCAGCACAGAAGAGAGAAAAGCTTTTTAATGGCGAAAGATATCCGTGACAAATATGTTTTGGGGAAACTTCTGTGGGATCTTGGTATTCTCGATGAATTTTAAAAAGCAGCTCCGGACGGAATTAGATTTCCGTTTTGGAGCTGCTTTTTTCAGTCAACTGTAATGCACTTAAAACCGAGAGCATCTATTGCTTTCTTAATCGCTTCAGGTGTAACTGCTTTTGGAAGGAAAGCCTCAACATTTCCGCTTGAAAGATCAACGGTTGCTTTTCCGCCAAGGTCCTTGATGGCCTTTTCAACTCTGGCTGCACAATGTTCACAGTGCATTCCTTCAACTTTAAGGTTATGTTTGATTTTTCCGAGAAGCATTACGGTACATCTCCTATATATTTGAATATTTATATTTCAGCCTTTTCATATAATCTACCGCGCTGCCGTTCTGCAGGTTAAATGCTACTGGAACATACTGTCCCTGTCCTGCAAGAAGAAGACTTATTCCGCAGTTTACGGAGAGGTTTCTTCCGGTTCCGATCTCACCGGATGTAAGATATGAAAACACCGCGTTTATTATACCTCCGTGAGATACGCCGATAACGGTTTTTCCATGAGACACCTGCAGCATATGATCAACAGCCAAAAGCATCCTTTTAGCTGCTACAGGCACTGTCTCGACTCTTACGTTAAATTTATCGCCCTTGGGATATTTTGCTCGTCTTTCATCAAATGTAAGTCCGGACAGATCCCCATAGTCCCGCTCGATAAGAGCTTCAATCACAGCGGGTTCGCCGAGTCCGAGAGACTGAGAAATATAGTCTGCCGTATGCTTTGCACGCATCAAAGGAGAAGTACAGACTGCAGAAAAGTTCACACCGTCCTTTTTCATTCTGGTTACAAGAGCAGCTAATTTTTCAGCCTGATCATGTCCCGTATTATTCAGAGGGATGTTTTCCCTTCCCTGAAGTCTTTTTGACAGATTCCAGTCTGTTTGGCCATGCCTGATAAGGCAAACCAGAGTCAGACCCTCACTGAGTCTTTCGGCAGCCTGAGCGGGTTGTAAAATAAGCACAGGCTGAGTATTAAGCGGTTTTCCGTTTAAATATGCCATTTACACCCCCCAGAGTATTTTTCCGTTTTCCGGATATCGAATTATATATACAAAGCTGTAGGAACGGGTCCTGTGCCCGTTTTTATTATTTTTTCAGCTTTATGACTTCTTTTGCTTTTTCAGCTATAGAAGCAGCGTCGAGATGATAATATGTAACCAGTTCTTTTGCAGGACCGCTTCTGCCGAATTCATCGTTGATGCCTACTCTGAGAACAGGTACCGGGTATTTTTCCGAGAGTGTTTCACAAACCGATGCGCCGAGGCCGCCTATGATTGTGTGTTCCTCACATGTAACGATCGCTCCGCAGTTCTTTGCTTCTTCAAGAAGAAGGGCTTCATCTATGGGTTTGATTGTGCTGATATTTACAACAGAAGCAGAAATTCCCTCATTTTCAAGAAGTTCTCTTGCAAGCAGCGCCTGCTCTACTTCAATACCTGTAGCCACAATGGATACATCCTTACCTTCAGCAAGTCTGACACCCTTGCCAATCTCGAATTTATAATTGTCATCAAACAGTATCGGAACAGCCATTCTGCCGAATCTGAGATACACAGGTCCTACATATTCTATTGCTGCTTTAACGGCAAGTCTTGCTTCAACCGCATCTGCAGGATTAAGTATGACCATTCCAGGAATTGTTCTCATAAGAGCTATATCCTCATTGCACTGATGGGTTGCTCCGTCTTCACCTACAGTGATTCCGGCATGGGTAGCTCCTATTTTAACATTGTTGTGAGGATATCCAACGGAATTTCTGATCTGCTCGTAACTTCTTCCTGCTGCAAACATTGCAAAAGAAGAAGCGAACGGTATTTTACCGGTCAGAGAAAGTCCCGTAGCTACTCCTATCATATTATTTTCAGCTATTCCGCAGTCGAAAAATCTTTCAGGGAATGCCTTTTTGAAAATCCCTGTCTTCGTAGCAGCCGCGAGGTCTGCGTCAAGGACTACAAGATTTTCGTATACAGCACCGAATTCAGCAAGTGCTTTTCCGTATGCTTCTCGTGTAGCAATTTTGTCTGCCATAATCTATTTACTCCTCATAGTTTCTTTATTAATATTTTTTTCCATGTTCAAGCACTTTCTGCTTGAAAGGACTGCTTCTTGTTTCAAGATCAGGGAATCTGTGCTCGAGAGCAGCAACTGAAATCTCTATATCTTCCGCCGCCTCTCTTGCGCTATTGGTTCCTACCGTGATCATGTCACATTCTCTGAGAACACTCCAGTTAAAATTAAGTCCGACATACGGTGTACAGC
>CACXBN010000020.1 GCA_902765885.1 uncultured Ruminococcus sp.
ATCATCGTCACCCCAAAGCATGGCAAGCCTTCGGTTAGCATCTGTGTTTGCCGTTCCTCGTGTTCCCTTCAGACCTATTTCTTCACCATAATATATGAACGGGGAACCCGGTCCGAGAATATACAGGTTTGCGGCCATCTGGGCAGTACCACCGGCCATGGTGTTGTATCCGGCTGACCGATCCATGTCATGGTTCGAAATGAACGGAACGTAAATTCTGTTTTCATTCTTTTCTCTGATTGAGGAAATATATTTTTCAACATATGACGTGTATGTGTTGACGTTTCCTTTTTTTGCGGTTGCGGTAATAAGGCCCTCAGCTCCCGAAACCGTGAAATTGAAACATTCTGTTGATGTGGCATACGGAAGGGCTATGGAGTCGCTGTCCCATACTTCACATACCGTATATATGTCAGGATGTTTTTCCTTAAGCTTTCCTATGTACCATTCCCAAAACTCAGCGCATTTTGCGTTGTTCCCGTAATATATGTATTTTCCGGCGTCAAACCTGAATCCGTCAACACCCATATCAAGGTACTTTTCGGCTATTTTCAGCATTTCTTCTCTTACGGCCTCATTGTCATAATTGAGTTCCGGCATATCAGAGCTGAAATTGCATTCATATCTTATAGTGGTTCCGGAAATGTACGCGTATTGGGAGCTTTTTGAGGAACTGTCTGATTCCACGGTATAGTAATCATAATACGGATCAGACGTATCCTCTGACCTTCTGGCATTGGAAAATTTGGTGAACCACAGGTTGGAGGTGCTTGTGTGATTTATGACTAAATCAAGAATGATGGAAATACCACGTTTATGGCATTCTTCTATAAGTGTCTTTAAATCGTCCATTGTGCCGAATGACGAATCGATTTCCTCATAATTCGTTACATCATATTTATGATATGATGGAGAACGAAATATTGGCGTGAGCCATATTCCCTCAATTCCGAGGCTTTTCCCGGAAGAAGGATCTCCGTCATTCAGGTAATCCAAACGATTTATTATACCTTTTAAGTCTCCTTTTCCGTCACCGTCCGAATCGGAAAAAGAGCCTACGAATATTTCATAAAAAACTCTGTTTTTGTCAAGCTTGGTATCTGATGGTTTCAAATCATCATCCAGAAACAGAATTTCGCCTGATTCAGAGTCTATGGGATTGCCGTTGTCATCATAGACAATGGTGTTTGACTTTGAACAGGAAACGATAGACATCAGCAATGCAATCAGAATTAAAACAGATAAGTATCTTTTCATTGTTTTGTGTTATATAAAAATGCCGCCATCCCGGTCATTCCATTATCCGGCAGCTTCAGATCATGGAATGAAATGTCGCGTGATAATTTTAGCACATCAGTTACTTCTTTACAATTATATTATTCTTGTACAAATATTTAATCTTATAATAATCCGGCAGGATGCATATAGTGCAGGAGGATTGGTGTGATATTGAAAGCCAGGTGCAGGGCGATAGTCTTGTGAAAGACATTTGTGAAAAGCCACAAAATTGATACAGAAAATATTTTGAAATAATTATTGACAGAGAAAAAATTTGGTGGTAGAATACAAAATGCCGCATGTTGTGGGGTTCTCAAAAGCTAAGCTTACCTCACTCAGCGAGTTCACAAATGAAAGTGAGGTGTTTTTCGAATGTTTGCAGTAATAGAAACAGGCGGAAAGCAGTACAAGGTTAACGAAGGTGACGTTATCTTCGTAGAAAAACTCAATGCGGAAGAGGGCGACAAGGTTGTCTTTGACAAAGTGCTTGCTGTGTCTTCCGATAACGGATTCAAATCCGGAAAACCCACAATCGAGGGTGCTACCGTATCAGCAACAGTTGTAAAAAACGGTAAAGGCAAAAAGATCTACGTTATGACCTATAAGCCCAAAAAGAACGAAAAAAGAAAAATCGGTCACAGACAGCCTTATACAAAGGTTCAGATCGATTCAATAGCTCTTTAAGGCAAAGAATCACGTGGCTGCAGGGAGTCTGAAGTGACAAAGATCACATTTTATACAAAAAACGGATATTTCTGGGGCTTTAAGGAAACCGGCCATACCGGATTTGCGGATAATGGAGATGATATCTTGTGCGCGGCTTTGTCAGCAATGACGATGCTGATACTCAATACAATCGAGGTTGCATATGGATGCGGCACCGATTATGTTATTGATGACACAGATGCAGCCATTACTCTCAAGTGCAAATCTGCATTGCCGGAAGAAGAACCGGATGAGAAAAAGCGTTTTGCGGTTGAGGGACTGTTCAGGGGATATTTTCTCCAGGTACAGGATTTAACCGAAGAATATTATGATTTCCTTGAAGTTGAAGTGATTAACGAGAATTAGTTGAATTAATAATTAATGGAGGAATTAACGATGATTAGAATCAGTTTACAGTTTTTTGCACATAAAAAAGGTGTTGGTTCTACAAAGAACGGACGCGACAGCGAGTCCAAGAGACTTGGTGTAAAGAGAGCTGACGGTCAGGCAGTTCTTGCCGGCAACATTATTTTAAGACAGCGTGGTACACATATTCACCCTGGCAACAATGTCGGTCGTGGACATGACGATACTCTGTTTGCACTTGTTGACGGAAAAGTTAAATTTGAAAACATAGCTAATGGAAGACGTCAGGTAAGCGTATACGCAGACTGATCATGAGCCTGTTTCGACAAAACATGCCGTGGAAAGATGATTAACATCTTGACTCCACGGCTTTTTTGTTTGTTCTTATTCTGTTGCCTCAGTATTCTTTGCGTTATCGTCTTCAGGTATTACGTCGTTTTTTTCATAATACGGATCGATCATTATTTCTTTTATCTTAGGGTATGCGGCATAAACGCCCATAATCATGTTGATTGATGGCATGAGAATGAATGGTATTATAACTGCGATCGGAACATAAACATGCATGAAGAATATTTCTATTAAAACCATGATGGCTGTCCCAAGCAGATACATTAGGTTTCTTTTGATTCCCAATACAGAGAAATACAGACCGTTCTTGAACATCTTTGGTATTGACAATTCGAATGTAACAAGCATTAAATAAATGTATTGTCGCATGAGCAGGTACAGAACTGCAAGAAATAGACTCATAAAAAACATAATGCTCATCATCATCGACACATTGTAGTTTATGTTAAAGAAGAACAGGTCATAACCGAGCAGAAAAATGATGAGGACGTCCAGGACACCGTAAATCAGGGCCTGCTTAATGTTTCTTTTAATGGCATACTTGAAATCATGCCACATGAAAACAGGTTCTCCTCTGAACATGTTTCTGAGAAGATATGTAAGGCCAACGCGCACGGGTCCGTACGTTATTATTAAAAGAAGACCCAGCCCCAGAAAAATATAATCGATCGGAGAACGCAGGTTTATGTTTTGCCTTTTAGCAAAAACAGACCAAAGAGCGGAAACTGCAGCTCTTGATTCTGAATACTGCATGATTCCGTTTAAAGGGCCGAAAACCGTGTATACAGGCGCCGAAACATGTGTCGAAAAATATCCTGTTGAGGAAATGAGCAGAAAAAACACAGGAAAATTGAAAAAGATATAATAGAGATTTACGGTAAGCAGTTGGTTGATTTTTCTTCCTACAAGCTTAAAAAAGTTGATGAGTTTCGGATCATCAGAAATGTCTATCTCATCTTTTTCAACTCCCTTGCCGTCTTTGCTCAGTCTGTTGAATATATTGAATTTGGATTTTTTTTCTTTTTTTGCCGCTTCTTCTAGTTCTCTTGATTCCATTTCTTCTATTTCATCAAGAGAGTAGCCGGGCCTTTTTGAATCACGATCAGACATGATTGGACCTCGCTATATTTAGATACATTAAGTCTATCATAGTAAAAAAGCAAAAACAACATAAAATTGTTAATATCACTACAAAAATAATTCTTGTCTGAAGGTGACTGCGGTAGTATAATAGCAATCGAAGAATGCATCGAGGAGCTAAAAACAATGGACAGAGATACAGTTAACAGAATATTCAAATCTCCTCCTGAATTATATACAAAAAGGCTTCTCCTCAGAAAAATGCAAAAAACTGATAGTGCGGACATGCACGAATATGCATCAAGAGAAGAAGTGAGCCGTTATCTTCTCTGGAACCCTCATGAAAGCCTCGGATATACATACAGGTATTTAACATATCTGCAGAGCAGGTACAGAGCAGGAGAATTCTATGATTGGGCTGTTGTGCTTAAAGAGCAGCAAAAGATGATAGGAACAGCAGGATTTACAAAGTTTTATTATGACGACAATGCTGCAGAAATAGGATACGTGCTCAATGACCGTTACTGGGGAAATGGATTTGCAGTCGAAGCAGCTGCCGAAGTGATTAAATTCGGGTTTGAAGTCCTGAAGCTGAACAGAATCGAAGCAAGATATATAATCGGAAATGACAGAAGCCTGAGAGTGATGCAGAAACTGAGAATGAAACATGAAGGAATAATGCGCGAGTCTCTGCTTAACAAAGGAAGGTATGTTTCAGTAGGAGTGTGCTCGATTCTTAAGAGCGAATATGAGGCAATCATTGATGAGATGCTGGTTCAAGAGAGAAAAATATACATTGAGGAATAGTGGGATATGCATGGAAAAATCGTATCGGTAACCGAATTTGACTTTCATACCGATCTACAACAGAAATACCTGAACGACAGGCCTGAAAAAGTATTTGATTATGCGGATTCAGATGATGAACTGTCTGCCCCGAGACCTTATGTCTGTGATTTCTCGTCTGAAACAGATGGAAAAATCTGTAAAGATAAATGTTCTTATGTTTTGGAAAAATCGGATGATGAATCGTTTTCAAATCCAACAGTATTCGAAGGACTGAAAGAAAACAAACTTGAACTTTATAATTTCAAGCTCGGAGAACGCTTTTATTGGAGAGCCGGAAGCAGTCTTGACACTATAAATAACAGTCCGATCCATGAAGTTAAGATAACCACGGACAGACTCAGAAATCTGAAAATAGACGGAGTTGTCAATGTAAGAGATGTAGGTGGCTACGGTTCGTCTCTTGTTAGCGGCGGAAGGATCATTGAAGGCCGGTATTTTCGCGGAGGCAGAGTCAGTGATATAAGCGAAATCGGAATAAAACAGCTGAAGGATTTGGGTATCAAGGTTGAGATAGACATGCTTGAGGCGGGAATCAGCAGCGGGCCGGTAATAGAAGGAATAGAATTTTACAATTTTCCTATCGATTCATTCACTGAACCTGTGAGATTCGAAGAATACGAAGAAGAGTATAGAAAAGTGTTTGAACTTATAAAAAACGCAGATAAAAAACCTGTTTATCTTCACTGTTTTCTCGGGTCAGACAGAACCGGAATCATGACATTTGCTCTTCTCTCACTTTGCGGAGTAAGCTATGACGACATGCTTCTGGACTATCTGTTTACTAATTTCTCTCCAAGCGGGAAAAGGGATCCGGACAGAGAATTCAATTCATGGTATTTTGAGAAACTGGACAGATATGACGGCGACAGTAAAGCGGAAAAAGCCAAAAAGTGGCTCATGACAAAAGGAATCGAAGAGAGCACACTTGAAAGAATAAGAAAAATTTTTATTAAGAGGGAACCATGCAGGTAATATAAGATTATTTCCTTTCGATATTAAATGACAGCAATGCGATGATTGCCCAGGGCCTGGGCTAATCGCTGTCATTATCACATTTATTTCTTTTCAGGCATCCTCTCAGAAAAGGATACTGATGCTTCAGGTCATCTCCTCAACAATATTTGCGATAGGTTACTTCATTCTCGGAGAATTTACAGGAGCTGTCATATATTTATAGCAGTTGTAAGAAATATACTGTTTTACAATAAAGGGAACAAATACATAGCAAAACTGGGATGGGGCGTTCCCATAATACTTGCCGTGGCAATGGTCATCGCCGGGATTTTCGCCTGGACAGACTGGTATTCCATTTTGTTCATTGTGGGACTTGCGGTTAATACGATTTGTTTTGCAGTACCGGATGCTCAA
>CACXBN010000021.1 GCA_902765885.1 uncultured Ruminococcus sp.
CTTGTTTTCAAGCCTATGCCCTGCAGAAGGCAATCGAAGGTATGATCATTGAAAATGAAAGATGTGAATACAGGCTAATTCCAATTCTGCGCCTTTCACCTTCCCGCAAGCCTGATTTCGTTCAGAGAATAAAGAATCTTTTTTACAGACTGCATCGGATACAATTCAGAACGTTTGAAGATAACAATATGAAGTTTGCGGATGTAAATCATGTAAAAGAGCTTTCATTGTTAAATAACGCTGCGGATGGATTTGTGTGCGGCAGTGACGTTATATGGAATCCGGACTTTACAGGACGTAATGGGGCTTATTACCTTGATTTCGCCAAAAAATATAAGTTTTCATATGCCGCAAGTTTCGGGAAAACAGAATTGGGGCCGGAGGATTGTGAGTGGATAAAGGAGCATCTTAAATCATTTGATCAGATATCCTGCAGAGAGCGGTCGGGAGTTGAAATAGTGAAGCGCTGCGCAAACAGATCCGCAGAATTGGTTGTTGATCCGGTTTTACTCCTTACTGTAAATGATTGGAACAGGCTGATAGAAAAAAGGAGATCAGATAAATATATATTTGTTTATATCACACATAAAATCAGTGGATTGAATGCATTTGTGAAGGTATTACATAATAAGACTGGGTTAAAGGTCATTCGATCGGCTTTCGCTCCCGGACAGGTGATTAATCAGCGAATCATACAGGTTCAAAAACCGGAAGAATGGTTACAGCTGATGAGAGATGCAGAATATGTGATTACGAACTCTTTTCATGCAACGGCATTTTCTGTTTTATTCCACAAGAAGTTTTTTACTTTCATCCGACCGGGAAGAGAGAAAGGTATTAATATTCGTATGAATGATTTCCTTGAGGAGCTCAATCTTGGTGAACGAATGGTTTCTTCGGTTCCGGATAATCCTGATCTTACAGATATTGATTTTACCGTGGCAGATAGGAGATTGGAAAGCTTGCGCCGGGAATCCCTTCACTTTCTTCAGAGAAATCTGGAGAATATATACAGACAAAAGTTTAGCACGAACGAAAATGGATGAGGGGATATATGATTATTTCGTTTTGCATTCCAGTTTATAATGTAAAAAAATATTTAAACGCTTGTATAGAATCGATTTATACACAAAATATTACTCAATTTGAAATCATATGTGTGGATGATTGTTCAACAGACGGGTCATATGAATTATTAAAGGATCTCTCTGTTAAAAATCCGGAATTGGTTGTAAAGAGAAATGAAACGAATATGGGCATCAGCTGCTCAAGGAATCTGGCCTTAAAAATGAGCAGGGGTAAATATGTCTGGTTTGTAGATGCCGATGATATGCTGGTTCCCGATACAGTAAAGACTTATTTAAGCATTGCGGAGAAAGAATCTGCAGACGCAGTTTTGGGAAAGGTAATTGGTCTTCATGACGGATCATCACCTGAGTATAAAAAGGGAACAGACGAATATCATCGTGTAAGTTTTTCGAACATGGATGATTTTTATCCAAAGCGTTCATCGGGATATCCATGCTTTGGGATATGGCTTGGAATATTTAATAAGTCTTTTTTGCTGGAGAATAATATCCGGTATCGAGAGAACTTAAGTGTATATGAGGATTATACTTTTTATTTTGAATTCGGGATGGCTTCAAAAAGAGTATTCCGGGTGGATCACTATGGGTATTACTACCGTATAAGAGAGAATTCTGCTACACATATGGATCGCAATGTATTAATGAGAAGAGGATTCGAATGCAGCAAACAGGTTTTGGCAATCTACGAAGATTATCGGGACCGATGTACTCCGGAGCTGCAGGAGACTTATGACCTGCATGTTTTTATAATGAAACGCCTTTCAATACGCTGCCTCTCCAGGATTGATGACAACAACTATGTAAAGGAAGGATTGCAGTACCTGAAAAAAGAAGGGTTATACCCATTTGAATATGATGACCGGGCAGATTTTTCTGAGAAACTGAACTGGAAAGTAAAGATGTTCAGGAAATTGTTAACAAAAGAGCAATCCTTCTGGATTGCCCGGGCTGTCAACCTTATTCTGCTTAGAAAGTCATAAGTGAAGCAGATTATCTTTTCATAATGCATACAGGTATGAAATATGAAAGAATAAATATAAAGAAATATCTAAGAGAAAGCAAAGGCTGCTGGGATTGTAAATATGAATAATAATTGGACAAAAGATATTGAAGAGCTTCAAAAGAAACGTGAGAGTCTTGCGTTTGCCGGCGGACTTGACCGAATTGCGAAACAGCATGCTTCCGGTAAGCTGACAGCCCGTGAGCGTCTGGAAGCTTTATTTGACGATGGATCCTTCATCGAGATAAACGATTTGATTACATCTCGTGCGATTGACTTTGGGATGGATAAGAAGAAGCGGCCCGGGGACGGCGTGGTGACCGGATACGGATATATACATGGCAGACTGGCATTTGCCGCATCTCAGGATTTTACGGTTGCGGGCGGCTCACTTGGTGAAGCACAGGCTATGAAGATCTGTCGTGCCATGGACAAAGCACTGGAGATGCGCTCACCGTTTATCTCCATCAATGACAGTGGCGGCGCAAGGATCGAGGAAGGGATCGACAGCCTCTCCGGGTATGCCGATATCTTTTATCGGAATACGATTGCTTCCGGTGTCATTCCGCAGATCTCAGTGATCATGGGACCTTGCGCAGGCGGGGCCTGCTATTCGCCGGCCATCACAGACTTTATCTTCATGACGGAGAAAAACAGCCAGATGTATATCACTGGTCCGGCTGTTGTGAAGTCGGTCACGGGTGAGATAATCTCGTCTGCAGACCTGGGAGGAGCATGGGTACACAGTACGACTTCCGGTGTGGCGCATTTTGTTTATCCGGATGATCTGTCTTGCCTGAACGGCGTTCGTCAGCTTCTTGGATATCTTCCGCAGAATAACGGAGAGAATTCTATGAAGATATCGGGGCAGGAGATCGATGATTCTGTCCGGCTGAAGGAGATCGTGCCGGAGGATACAAAGAAATCATATGATGTCCGAAAAGTAATCAATGCATTTGTGGATGCAGGCAGTTTTCTTGAGATTCAGGCGAGCTTCGCAAGGAATCTCGTAGTTGGCTTTGCACGTTTGTCTGGGGAGACAATCGGGATCGTAGCAAACCAGAGCCAGTATATGGCAGGTTCCCTTGAGATCAATGCGTCCGACAAAGGAGCCCGGTTTATCCGTTTCTGTGACTGTTTCAATATCCCCATCCTGACTCTGGTCGACGTCCCGGCATTTCTCCCTGGAAGCCAGCAGGAACACGGAGGAATCATCCGGCATGGAGCAAAGCTCCTGTTTGCCTATTCGGAGGCAAGCGTTCCGAAGGTCAGC
>CACXBN010000022.1 GCA_902765885.1 uncultured Ruminococcus sp.
TGATCCAGCAAAATGTATAAAGTTTTTCGATAACGGCACATTCGACTCCGAACTGACAAACGAATTGCTGGGAAAAGAGCTGATCAAACATGATACTGCCGTTATTCCCGGTTTTTATGGTTCTATGCCAAACGGTACGATAAAAACATTCTCAAGGGGCGGAAGTGATATAACAGGATCACTGGTGTCCAGAGCAGTTCTTGCTGAAATATATGAAAACTGGACTGATGTAGACGGTTTTCTGCTGGCTGATCCGAGAATAGTGAAAAACCCGAAAAGAATGAATTTTGTTACATACCGTGAACTCAGAGAGTTGTCCTATATGGGCGCCGGCGTACTTCACGAAGACTCGATTTTCCCCGTAAGATTTGCGGGTATACCGATAAACATCAGAAACACAAATGATCCCGAAAATCCCGGAACGATGATAGTATCTCAAACAGATGTTTATGATACTGAAAATGTAATAACTGGTATTGCCGGAAGAAAAGGATTCAGCATCATCACCATTGAAAAAGCAATGATGAACTCTGAACAGGGATTCGGTCGCAAAGTTCTCGAGGCAATTGAAAAGGAAAACATTTCTTTTGAACATCTGCCTTCTGGAATTGATACCATGTCTGTTATAATCAGGACTGATGCCCTCTCGCCTTGCAAAGAAAAGCTTAAAGACAGAATCTGCCAGCTTGTTGAACCGGATTATATTTCCATTGAGGATGGGCTTGCTCTTATTGCAGTTGTTGGCCGAAGCATGGTAAAAACAAAAGGTACTGCTTTCAGGATTTTCAAGTCTGTTGCTGAAGCAGAAATAAACATAAGAATGATAGATCAGGGTTCATCTGAGTTAAACATAATAATAGGTGTTGACGAAAAGGATTTTGAACTTGCCACAAATGCAATCTATAAAGAATTTATAAAATAATAAAAGAGGAGCTCATAACTCCTCTTTTGATAATTATTTATTTGGAAATACATGAAGCGGAAGTTCTGTTCCGCCTATGACATGAAAATGCAGGTGGAACACTGATTGTCCTCCGTCCTTTCCGCAGTTGGAGATCACTCTGTATCCGTTCTCTGCTCCGCCTTTTCTTGCGATTATCGGAATCATCTCAAAGATGTGAGAAACATATTCACTGTTTTCCGGTGTAATATCATCCATGGAAGCAATATGTTTCTTTGGTATAACAAGAACGTGGCACGGGGCTTCGGGGTTAATGTCTTTAAAGGCGTAAACGTAGTCATCCTCGTAAACTTTTGATGATGGAATATCACCTTTAATTATCTTGCAAAACAGGCAATCATAATCCATAATTCATTACCTCATATTAAAAACTTTAAATGATTTTATCACAACAAATAACAAAAATCAAGGAAACGATAATGTATAAAGTATTCGATGCGCACACGCATACATATCCGGAAAGCATAGCCGCAAAAGCAAGGGTCAACCTTGGTATATTTTACGATTTCTATTGTGAAGGTCTGGGCACATATTCTCATCTCGAATCACAGGCAAAAGAAAACAATGTATGCGGTTATCTTCTTTTTGCAGTTGCCACTAATTCACATCAGGTTACAAAAGTAAATGACGGTATCGCAAATCTTGTTAAATTATCGAGAAGTCATGGATTTAATACTATAGGCTTCGCCGGTATGTATCAGGACTATCCTGATTTTGAAACTGAAATAAACCGAGCTGAATCAATAGGTCTTCAGGGGGTAAAGATTCATCCTGATATTCAGAGAGTTGATATTGACTCCGGAAAACTGTACCCTTTATATGAGATTCTTCAGTCCAAAAATTGGCCTTTATATCTTCATATGGGAGACCCTAGGCCTGAATATCAGTATTCTACTCCAGAAAAACTATTGAATGTACTGCGTGATTTTCCGAAACTAAGAGTTGTTGCGGCTCATCTTGGAGGATACGGAGTATGGGACCATTCCGCAGAACTTCTGTCAGGAAAAGAAAATGTTTCATATGATACTTCCTCATCTCTTTGGTCTCCGGTAATGACACCAGAAAAAGCAAAAAAAATCATACATTCTCTAGGATATGAAAACATTATGTTCGGCACTGATTATCCTGTAGTAAACACAAAAGAAGAGCTTGAAAGATTTATGGCTATAGGCCTTTCGGATAAAGAGAATGAAGATATACTATGGAATAACGCAATGCGTATTTTTGATATAAAATGATGACTATCGACAATGATTTTCTGTGGGACAAACTAAAAAACACAGATAAGAAAATAGTATTATACGGAACCGGAAACGGTGCCGATAAGATCATTGATATATTGAATTCCGAGAAAATTACCGTTTCGGGAATATTTGCGTCGGATGGCTTTGTAAGAGACAGATCTTTCAGAGGTTATAAAGTAGAGTCTTATAACTCAATAATCGACAGATACGGAAATGATATCATAATACTTCCCTCTTTCGGTTCATCTCTTCCGGAAGTAATGGATCGTATTTACAGTCTTGATGATAAACATGAAGTTCTTATGCCAGATGTTCCTCTTTACGGAGGAGAATTGTTTACATATGATCACTATAAGAATAGTCTGAATGATATTGAGTACATTTACAATATTTTAAGAGATGATAAATCTAAAGAACTCTTTAATGACATAATCAACTTCAGATTAACCGGAAAACTTTCATATACCAGAAATACCGAATCATTGAGCATTTCGATTTCAACCTTGTGCAAAGGCGATTACGATAGTATTCTCGACGGCGGAGCTTTTAACGGCGATACGTCTTTAATGCTTAATGATATTTTTCATCCTTCACGCTTATATGCTCTGGAACCTGATTCGAGAAGTTTCAGAAAGCTCTCGGAAAAGACTTCCGTGTTCGAGAATATAAAACCAA